>DASZJC010000120.1:0-5178 GCA_035948495.1 Xanthobacteraceae bacterium
CGGGTGGCACGGGCGTTGCAAACCCCCGGGCGACGGCCTGTTGAACTTCATTGCTTCGCGAGGGAGAGACCGATGACACGTGCCGACCTGACCGAAAAGATCCTCGACATCAAGCGCGAGAAGGGCTGGAGCTGGAAGCACATCTGCGGCGAGATCGGCGGATTCTCACCGATGCTGATCGTCGGCGCGCTGCTCGGCCAGATGAAGCTGACGAAGCCGCAGGCCGGCAAGGCGGCGGAGCTGTTCGGGCTCGGCAAAGCCGAAGAGGCGATGCTCAACGAGGTGCCGCTGCGCGGCACGCCGATGCCGCCGACCGACCCGCTGCTCTACCGCTTCTACGAGCTGGTGATGGTCAACGGGCCGGCCTGGAAGGCGCTGATCGAAGAGGAGTTCGGCGACGGCATCATGTCGGCGATCGACTTCGACCTCGAGATGGAGCGCCTTCCCAATCCCAAGGGCGACCGGGTCAAGATCACCATGTCGGGCAAGTTCCTGCCCTACAAATACTACGGCGCCACCGGCAACATCCCGGAGTACGGATATAAGGAGGGGTGAGCCGGGAACAGCGCGCCCGCTTTACCCTCCCCTCGAGGGGCACTGGAGGGGAGGGTCGCTTGCCGGAGCGAAGCTCCCGCACGCGGGGTGGGGGTCGCAGTTGAAGCGTAGCCCGGATGAGCGGCGTCAGCCGCGATATCCGGGGCCCCCGCATGTCGCCCCCCGGGACCGAGTGCGGGGGGCTGACGCGGGCTACGGGGACGCTGGGCTGTGCTTCCTACGTCATCCAGCGTAGCGGCCATCAAGGCCGTCAGGCCGCCTACGCCGCGCTGGCGAGCGCGCGGCGTACCGCGTCAGGCTCGCGAGCAATGACCTCCAGGTACGCTTGCGCCGCTTGGTCGGGATCACGGCGGTGCTGCTCCCAGTCACGCAGCGTCCCGAGTGGGATGCGAAAGGTCTTGGCAAACTCGATTTGCGACATGTGAAGCGCCCAGCGAATGCGCTTCGCCAGCGAAACGCGGCCAACCCGCCCAAGGCGGGCCTCGCGGTCCTCGAGCGGCAGCGCGGCGGGATCGGCCCGGGCCTCGGCCAGCACCTGATCATTCGTTTTGGCGCGCAGTCGCGCCCACCTCTCGGGCGTCATCCCGTGCGCTCTCTCATCGATTACTGTTCGGTGACGGCGCGTTTGCTTCGTTGTAGTCGATCTGCTCACTGTTCGTTGCCTTCCGGGCCGAGATGATGCGTTTGCGGTGACCGCGCTCGACGTAACACACCGTCAAGAGCACATCACCGACCAAGCCTGTGATCAGCTCCCTGTCCTCGTCAGGTTCATCGAGATCGAGCCGATCAATCGGTTCGGATCGTCAAATACGAGCCGGGCAAGCTCGAATGTCACGCCGTGACGGCGCTCGTTCCGCTTCGCCTTCCGGTCGTCCCATTCGAATTCATCGTCGCGCATCTTATACTGGTATGCCGTACCGCGTCAAAGGCGCAAGGCTTGTGAGAAGCGTAGCCCGGATGAGCGGCGCCAGCCGCGACATCCGGGCCCCCGCATGTCGTCCGGGACGAAGTGGCCGGGGGCTCATGCGGCGCCAAGGTGCGTCGGCGCAGCGGTTGCGTGGCTATCCTGCTTCGGTCAATGTCGACCTCGCAAACACCGCGGGATAGAGGCGCGGCGGGAGGAAGCCCATGGCCGAGCCGGCGGCAAAGCGCGTCGGACTGCTGGTCACCTGCCTGGTCGATCTCATCCGGCCCTCGATCGGCTTTGCGGCGGTCAAGCTGCTCGAGGACGCGGGCTGCACGGTCGAGGTGCCGCGGCAATCCTGCTGCGGCCAGCCGGCGTTCAACTCCGGCGACCGGGCGACCGCGCGCGCCATTGCCGCGCAGGTGATCGCCGCGTTCGAGCCCTACGACTACGTGGTGGTGCCGTCCGGCTCGTGCGGCGGCCAGATGCGCGTGCACTATCCCGAGCTGTTCCACGGCGATCCGAACTGGCACCCGCGGGCGACGGCGTTCGCTTCCAAGACCTACGAACTCATCTCGTTCCTCGTCGATGTGCTCGGCGTCGCCAAGGTCAAGGCGCGCTACGCCGGCACGGCGACCTACCACGATTCCTGCTCGAGCCTGCGCGAGCTCGGCATCAAGGCGCAGCCGCGCAAGCTTCTCGCCGGCGTCGAAGGCCTGAGCCTCGCCGAGCTGCCCGACGCCGACGTGTGCTGCGGCTTCGGCGGCACGTTCTGCGTCAAATATCCGGACATTTCCAACGCCATCGTCGGCAAGAAGGCCGACGCCATCGCGGCGACCGGCGCCGACACCTTGCTTGCGGCCGACCTCGGCTGCCTGATGAACATGGCCGGCAAGCTGCAGCGGTCCGGCCGGCGCATCGCCGTGCGCCACGTGGCCGAGGTGCTCGCCGGCATGGCGGACGCGCCGGCGATCGGCGAACCCGAACCCGCGCGCACGGCGCCGCCATGACGCTCACCTCGCCCGCCTTCAAGGACAACGCGCGCGCGGGGCTCGCCGACGTGCAGCTCCAGCGCGCGCTCTCCAAGGGGCTCGGCTTCGTCGAGCGCCGGCGGCTTGCCGCCGAGCGGCTGCCCGAGTTCGAGGCGCTGCGCGACGCCGCGCGCGACATCAAGAACCACACGCTCGCCCATCTCGATCTTTATCTCGAAGCCTACGAGGCGCGCGTCATCGCCGCCGACGGGCAACTGCATTACGCGGTCACGGCGGAGGAGGCGCGCGCGATCGTGCTCGACATCTGCCGCGCGGCCGCGGCCAAAACCGTGACCAAGGGCAAGACCATGATCGGCGAGGAAATCGGGCTCAACGATTTCCTCGAGGCGAACGGCATTCAGCCGGTGGAGACCGACCTCGGCGAATACCTGATCCAGATCCGCCACGAAATGCCCTCGCACATCATCGCGCCGGCGATCCACCTCAACAAGGATCAGGTCGAGGCGGATTTCCGCCGCGTGCACACTCATTTGCCCAAGGACCGCAACCTCGACGAGCCGGCGACCTTGCTGGCGGAGGCGCGCGGCGTGCTGCGCGAGCGCTTCCTCGCCGCCGACGTGGGCATCACCGGGGCGAATTTCCTGGTGGCGGAGACCGGCACCTCGATCATCGTCACCAACGAGGGCAACGGCGACCTCACCCAGACGCTGCCCAAGGTGCACATCGTGTTGGCGACGATCGAGAAGCTCGTGCCGACGCTGGAGGACGCGAGCACGCTGCTGCGCGTGCTGGCGCGTTCGGCGACCGGCCAGGACATGTCGGTCTACACCACGCTCTCGACCGGCCCGCGCCGCCGCGACGACCCGGATGGGCCGGGCGAATATCACGTCGTCATCCTCGACAACGGCCGCTCGTCCATGCTGGGCGGCGAGTTCGCCGACATGCTGCGTTGCATCCGCTGCGGCGCCTGCATGAACTATTGCCCGGTGTTCAACGCCATCGGCGGCCACGCCTACGGCTGGGTCTATCCCGGGCCGATGGGCGCGGTGCTCACGCCGGCGCTCGTCGGCGTCGACAAGGCCGGGCATCTGCCCAACGCCTCGATGTTCTGCGGGCGCTGCGAGGAGGTCTGCCCGGTGCGCATCCCGCTGCCGCGCATGATGCGCGCGTGGCGCGAGCGCGAGTTCGAGCGGCATTTGTCGCCCGCGACCGTGCGCGGCGGGCTCAGGTTCTGGGCGTTCTTCGCCAAGCGTCCGGCGCTCTACGCGCTCGCCACCGCGCTCGCGGCGCGCGTGCTGTGGCTGTTCGGCCGCTCGGCCGGGAGGTTCCGCCGCCTGCCGCTCGCGTCCGGCTGGACCCGCTACCGCGACTTCCCGGCGCCGCAGGGCGCGACGTTCCAGGCGCAGTGGAAGCGACGGCGACGATGATCGTTCCCCAGCGATGCAACACGCGCGCTGACCCTCCTCTGGAGGGGGAGGGTCGCTCGCCGCAGCGAAGCGGAGGCGAGCGGGGTGGGGTGCGCGGCGGCGCCTCAGCGCATGACGCAGATGCTGTCACCCCCACCCGGCGCCGCGCTGACGCGCGTCGCCGACCCCGGATCAAGTCCGGGGCAGGCTCTCCCCCCTCCAGGGGGAGGTAACGCATGTCCGCGCGCGACCTCATCTTCGGCTCGATCCGCCGCTCGCTCGGGGTGAGCGGGAAGGAGGCGACGCGGCGCAAGACGGTCGACGATCGGCTGGCGCAGCATCCGGCCGGGCTCATCCCGGCGCGCGGGCAACTGGCGCCGAAGCAGCGGCTCGCCCTGTTCCGCACCATGGTGGAGGCGGCGAACGGCAGCGTCGAAGAGATTGCCGATGCGGGCGACGTTCCGGGCGCAATCGCCGCGCTCCTGCGCACGCACAATCTGCCCATGGCGGTCAGGCGCGGCGCCGACCCGCGCCTCGCCGCGCTGCCGTGGGAGCGCGCGCGCACGCTCGAGGTAGCGGTCGGCCCGACCGACGGCAAGGATCTGGCGGCGGTCTCGCATGCGTTCGGGGCGGTCGCCGAATCCGGCACCCTGATGCTCGTCTCCGGTCCCGACAACCCGACGACGCTCAACTTCCTGCCCGACACCCACATCGTCATCGTCGACGCCAAGGACGTGGCGGGCGACTACGAGACCCTGTGGCGGCGCCTGCGCGAGACCTTCGGCGACGGGCTGATGCCGCGCACGGTCAACCTCATCACCGGGCCGTCGCGCTCCGCCGACATCGAGCAGACGCTCATCCTCGGCGCGCACGGCCCGCGCCGCCTGCATGTGGTGCTGGTGGGCGCGGCGGAGGAGGGCGCAGAGCAGGCGTAACCCTGCTAGTCGAGCGAAATCTTCGCCTCTCTGATCACCGGCACCCATTTTTCCGTTTCCGCCTTGAGCGCCGCGGCCAGCTCTTCCGGCGTCGAGCCGACCGCCACCATGCCGATGTTTGCGAACTTCCCCTTGACGGCCGGATCGTGCACGGCGGCGACGGTGTCGGCGTGGATCTTGTCGATGATCGCCCGCGGCGTCTTGGCGGGAACGAAGAACGCGAAAAAACCCGATGCGTCGAAGCCGGGAAAGCCGGCCTCCGCAACGGTCGGCAGGTCCGGCGCCAACGGACTGCGTTGCGCGGTGGCCACCGCAAGGGCGCGCACCTGGCCGCTGCGGACCTGCTCGAGCATGGCGGGGCCGCCGATCTGCATGTCCACCCGGCC
>DASZJC010000121.1:0-5862 GCA_035948495.1 Xanthobacteraceae bacterium
GCTCGACATCAGCGCGCTCGATACGGAAAACCTGGAGTATTTCCGCCACTGCGCGGCGCACGCATTCCATCTCCAGGCCTGTACCGCCTGCGGCCTCATTCGCTATCCGCCGACCACCGCCTGCCCCTGGTGCGCGCAGCCGGGCTCGCGCTGGGTCGCGGTCGAAGGCCGCGGCAGCGTGCACTCCTATACCGAGGTGCACCACGCCATCCAGCCGGCGTTCCGCGCGCATACGCCCTATCTCATCCTGCTGGTCGACCTCGACACCCAGAAGGGCGTGCCGAGCCCGGACGAGGCGTTGCGCGTGGTCGGCAATCTTGCGACCGCCGACGGCGTCCTGGCGCCCCCCGAGATGGTGCGCAAGGTCGGCATCGGCACGCGCGTGCGCATGGTGTTCAGCGACGTGGCGCCGGGGCTCGCCCTGCCGCAGTGGACGATCGACGAGGCCGCCGCGGTCGGTACGCCGTGGCGCTATCCGCAGGAGTGACGCCGCGCGCTAAAGCGGGATGACTTTTCTTTGAATCGTCATCCCGCTTTAGATTATTGCTGGAGCATGATCCTTTCCGAAAACCGGTACCCACCCCGGATCAAGTCCGGGGCAGGCTTTTTCGGGATCATTCTCTAACCGAGCAACGGCAGCGGTACGCCGGAGGTCTGCAGCAGCAGAATGAGGTTGAGCGCCAGGACGACCACCGCGGCGGCGAGCGCGGCGACGTTAGTGAGGCGGCCGTTGACGAATTTGCCCATCACGTCGCGCCGTGCGGTGAAAATGAGGAGCGCGATCATCGGCACCGGCAACACCAGGCTGAGCACGACTTGGCTCAGCACCAGCGCCTCGGTCGCGTTGACGCCGAGCGCGACCACCACGAAGGCCGGCACCATGGTCACCAGCCGGCGAAGCCATAGCGGAATGCGGAAGTCGACGAAGTCCTGCATGATCACCTGGCCGGCCATGGTGCCGACGACCGAGCTCGAGAGCCCGGACGCCAACAGCGAGACCAGGAATACGCCCGCCGCGCCGGCGCCCAACAGCGGGATCAGCGTGCGATAGGCAGTGCCGATATCCGCGACGTCGTTATAGACGCCGTCGTGAAACACGGCCGCCGCCATGGCGACCATCGCCATGTTGATGAGCCCGGCAACGCCCAGCGCGAACAGCACTTCGACGTTGGAGAAATGCAGCACGCGCCGGCGCTCCGCATCGGTGACGGTCGGCACCCGGTTCTGCATCAGGCTCGAATGCAGATAGATCGCGTGCGGCATGACGGTCGCGCCGATGATCCCGACCGCGATGGTGACGCTGTGCGCGCCCTGCAGGTGGGGAACGAAGGTGTGATAGGCGAACGCCGCCCAATCGGGCGGTGTAATCGCAAGCTCGATGAGATAGCTGATCCCGACGATCCCGACAAAGGCGCCGATCAGAAGCTCCATGGGGCGGAAGCCGCGCCCCTGCAGCAGCAGCATGGCGTAGGTGGCGATCCCGACCACGACCAGGCTCGCCAGCAGCGGAAGCTTGAACAGCAGGCCGAGGCCGATCGCGGCACCGAGGAACTCGGCCAGGTCGGTCGCCATGGCGGCGATCTCGCTCGCCACCCACATGGCGTAGACGATCGGACGGGGAAAATGGCGGCGGCAATGCCCGGCCAGGCTCTGTCCGGTCACCACGCCGAGCTTGGCGGAGAGCGCCTGGAACAGCATGGCGATGACGTTCGCCACCAGGACGACCCACAGCAGCAGGTAGCCGAAGCTTGCACCCGCCTCGATGTTGACCGCGAAATTGCCCGGATCCATGTAGGCGATCGAGGCGATCACGGCGGGCCCCACGAACGGCAGGAACGCGCGCAGCCCGCCCCGCTCGCCCGCCAGCACGGCGCGTCCAGCCGACATGGCTCGTTCGGTCGCGAGGTGCCGGCGAGCCGTGTCGTCGTTCATTGCGCAGCCCTGGCGTTGAAGAGGCGAGACGAACATAAGTTATTGCGAATAATTTGCAATTGCAAAAGGCGCCGGGAAAACGACGCCGTCACGACCACGGGTTATGACTTGTCCTCCCCGCCCTTCCCGTTTTCCGGCGGCCGGCCGAACTTGTTGATCTTGGGGAATCCCTTGGGGGCCAGGCGCCCCGCGTCCGCCCGGCTTCCGCGCCAGTCGGACAGTTCCTTGATCGCAACCGTGAAGACGCGCCCGGCCGGGTCGATCCAGGTCAGTCCGTCCTGCGCCTTGAACGTCTTCACGTCGGAGAGGCCGCCGTCCTTGTAGCGCTGCAGGCGTACGCCGCGGCCGCGGCTCATTTCCGGCACCTGATCGAGCGGGAAGATCACCATCTTGCGGTTCTCGCCCACGCTCGCCACGAGTTCGCCTTCCACCGGCGCGATGGCGCGCGCCTCGTCGGGCAGCGCCACGTTGAGCACCTGCTTGCCCTTGCGGGTATTGGCCACACATTCGTCCTCGGCCACCACGAAGCCGCGGCCCGCGCCGCTCGCCATCAGGAACTTGCGCCCGCCGCGGAACGGGAACACCGCGACGAGATCGGCCTCCTGCTCCATGTCGATGAGCAGCCGCACCGGCTCGCCGTGGCCGCGGCCGCCCGGCAGCTTGGCCGCCTCGATCGTGTAGAAGCGGCCGTTCGTGGCGAACACGAGAAGCTTCGAAGTCGTCTCGGCGAAGAACGCGAGCTTGAGCCGGTCGTCCGCCTTGAACGCGATCGCCGAAAGGTCGGTGACGTGGCCCCTGAGCGCACGGATCCAGCCCTTCTCCGAAACCACCACGGTGACGGGCTCGCGCTCGACCATGGCCGCCTCGATCGCGGCCTCGTCATGCTCGGGGGCTAACGCGAACGAGGTGCGCCGCTTGCCGAGCGGGGTCTTCGGGCCGAACGTCGCGCGCACCTCCTTGATCTGCCCGGCCACGGTGTTCCACTGCTGGTCGTCCGAGCGCAGCAGACCCTCGATCGACTTCTTCTCGCCGCGCAGGTTCTTGTCCTCCTGGCGGATCTCCATCTCCTCCAGCCGGCGCAGGTTGCGCAGCCGCATGTTGAGGATGGCGTCGGCCTGGACCTCGCTGAGCTTGAACGTCTTCATCAGCACCGGCTTGGGCTCGTCCTCGCTGCGGATGATCTTGATGACCTTGTCGAGGTTGAGATAGGCGACGAGATAGCCGCCGAGCACCTCGAGCCGGTGCTCGATCTGCGCGAGGCGATGGCGCGAGCGCCGCACCAGCACGTCGCGCCGGTGCTCAAGCCATTCGCTGAGCACCTCGGCGAGGCCGACGACCTTGGGGATGCGGCCCTTCACCAGCACGTTCATGTTGAGCGGGATGCGGCTCTCGAGCTCGGTGAGCTTGAACAGGGATTCCATCAGCAGCGCCGGATCGACCGTGCGCGCGCGCGGCTCCAGCACCAGGCGCACGTCCTGCGCGGACTCGTCGTGCACGTCGGCGAGAAGCGGCAGTTTTTTTTCGTTGAGCAGTTCGCCGAGCCGTTCCATCAGCCGCGCCTTCTGCACCAGCCAGGGAATTTCGGTGACGACGATCACGTAGGTGCCGCGCCCGGTCTCCTCCTTGTGCCAGCGCGCGCGCACCCGGAACGAGCCGCGGCCGGTGGCGTAGGCCTCGGCAATAGCCTCGGCGCTGTCGACCACGACGCCGCCGGTCGGAAAATCCGGCCCGGAAACGAATTTCAACAGATTCCGGCTGCGCGCCTTGGGATGCTCGATCAGATGCAGCGCGGCGTCGCACAGCTCCGCCGCATTGTGTGGCGGGATCGCGGTTGCCATGCCGACCGCGATCCCCTGCGCGCCGTTGGCGAGCAGGTTGGGAAACGCGCCGGGCAGCACCGTCGGCTCCTGCGACTGGCCGTCGTAGTTGGGACGGAAATCGACCGCGTCCTCCTCGATGCCGTCGAGGATCAGACGGGCGACCTCCGTCAGCCGCGCCTCGGTGTAGCGGTAGGCGGCCGGGTTATCGCCATCGATGTTGCCGAAGTTGCCCTGGCCGTCGATCAGCGGGTAGCGCGAGTTGAAATCCTGCGCCAAACGCACGAGCGCGTCGTAGATCGCCTGATCGCCGTGCGGATGGAAATTGCCCATCACGTCGCCGACGATCTTCGCCGACTTCTTGAACGTGGTGCCGGGGTCGAGACGCAGCAGGCGCATGCCGTAGAGGATGCGCCGGTGCACCGGCTTGAGGCCGTCGCGCGCGTCCGGCAGCGCCCGGTGCATGATGGTGGAGAGCGCGTAGGCGAGATAGCGCTCCTCGAGCGCCTCGCGCAGCGCGATCTCCTGGACCTCGCCGTGCTCCTCCGGGGGAATCAGTTGCTTACCCATGACGGATCGGTACTGCGGCCAAGGCGCGCGAACAAGGCATCGGCGGACGAGCCATCAAGCATTTCCGGGCGCATTCGAGATCAAGCCGAGGCGGCCGAACGCGGCAACGGGCGCATGGTGGCGGCGATGAACCGCTCGCGCGCCTCCGGCGAGCGCAAGCCGCGCGGCTCCAGCACGTAGCGGCCGAGGAAAAATCCGGTGACCGCAAAACCCTCCGCCAGCTCGCCGGCCGACGGCCGCGCCGGCACGTCATCGAGCAGGAACGCGGGCAGCGGCAAGAGCCGGTCGTGCCACGGTTCTCCGGCCTTGCGCGAAACGGCCCGGCCGGACTTGGGCGAGACGTAGCCGAGATCGCCGGCCTCCCCGGTCGCGGCGCAGCGGTCGAGGTCGAGGCCGAACCCGAGTTCGGCGAGCAGCTTGAGCTCGAATCGCGCGACCGAAACCGCAACCGCGACGGGATCGTCGATCCGATCGAGCACCGCGGCGAGATCCGCATGCACGAGCGGGTGCGGGTCGCGTTCCGGCAGCAGTCGGCACAGCGCGGCAAGGTGGGTCACGCCGTAAAGCGCGTGCGCGGTCTGGAACAACGCCGCCGCGCGCAGCTGCAATCCCTCGACGACGTAATGGCCGAGATGCTCGTCGAGCCGCGCCCGCCAGGTGGCGCGCACGACGTTGCCGGGCTGCAGCACCGGGCGCATCCGAGTCCCCGCCCCTCCCCGCACCAGCCCGAGATGCCGGCCGTGGCCATGCGTCATCACCTCCAGGATGGCGTTGGCCTCCCCGTGACGCCGCACGCCCAGCACGATGCCTTCGTCGGTCCATTCCATGACGGCTTCGCGTTTCGCTCTGGCTGCAGACTCGGCTTACGCATGCCGAACATTCGGGCCCACGCTTCGGGAGTCAATGATCGGGAAATTCGAGCCCGATCTCGCGGTAACGCTCCGGGTCCTCGCCCCAGTTCTCGCGCACCTTGACGAACAGCATCAGGTGCACCGGCGCCTCGACGGCGGCGGCAATCTCGCGGCGCGCCTCGGTGCCGATCGCCTTGATGGTCTGCCCGCCTTTGCCGAGCACGATCTTGCGCTGGCTTTCGCGCTCCACGTAGATCGTTTGTTCGATCCGCACCGAGCCGTCGTCGAGCTCCTTCCACGCCGCCGTCTCCACGGTGGAATGGTAGGGCAATTCCTGGTGCAGGCGCAGATAGAGCTTCTCCCGGGTGATCTCGGCGGCAAGCTGGCGCAGCGGCGCGTCGGACACCTGGTCCTCGGGATAGTGCCACGGTCCTGCCGGCACGCGCGCGGCGAGCCAGGGCCGCATGTCGGCGATGCCGTCCTGGCGCAGCGCCGAGACCATGAACGTGGTTTCGAAGGTCGCCCGCCGGTTTGCCGCCTGCGCCAGCGCAAGCAACGTCGGTTTCTCCACCAGGTCGATCTTGTTGAGGATGAGGAACCTGCCCTGGCGCACCCCGGACACGCGATCGAGCAGGGCGGAAACCTCGTCATCGAGGCCGCGGCGGGCATCGACCAGGACCCCGACCAGATCC
>DASZJC010000122.1:0-2375 GCA_035948495.1 Xanthobacteraceae bacterium
GGCAGCCGCACCAGCACGATGGTGCCCACCCCCTGGGTCGAGCGGATGCGCAAGCTGCCGCCGTGCAGGTCGACCAGCGACTTGGCGATGGCGAGCCCGAGGCCCGAGCCCTTGTGGCGCTTGGTGAGCTGGCTTTCCACCTGCTCGAACGGGCGGCCGAGGGTCTTGAGCGCCTCCTTGGGGATGCCGATGCCGGTGTCCTCGATCGCGACCGTCACGACGCCGGCGACCGTGCGCGCCCGCACGGTGACGCGGCCGCCCTCCGGGGTGAACTTCACCGCGTTGGACAGCAGGTTGAGCGCGACCTGCTTGAGCGCGCGGCGGTCGGCCTTGAGCCTGATCGCCGGCGCGATCTCGAGCTTCAAGTCGAGCCGCTTCTCCGTCGCGCGGCCGGTCACCACGCGCACCGCGTCGGCGATGATCTGGCCGGGGTCGACGTCCTGGAAGTCGAGCGTGGTGCGCCCGGCCTCGATCTTCGACATGTCGAGGATGTCGTTGATCACGTCGAGCAGATAATTGCCGCTGTCGCGGATGTCGCGGCAATATTCGTGATATTTGCTCGCGCCGAGCGGCCCGAACATGCCGGTTTCCATGATCTCGGAAAAGCCGATGATGGCGTTGAGCGGCGTGCGCAGCTCGTGGCTCATGTTGGCGAGGAACTCGGACTTGGCCTGGTTCGCCTCCTCGGCGCGGTCCTTCTGCTCGGCGTATTTTTCCGCCAGATAGGCGAGCTGCTCGGTCTGCCGCTCGAGCGCGTGCTGGGAGGAGCGCAGATCCGCGACCGTCGCCATCAGGCGGCGCTCGCTGTCGAGCAGCTTCTCCTCGTGCCGCTTGAGCGCGGTGATGTCGGTGCCGACCGAGACGAAGCCGCCGTCCTTGGTGCGCCGCTCGCTGATGTGCAGCCAGCGCCCGTCCTCGAGCTGCGCCTCGAACGTGCGCGCGTGCTCGTTCGGCTTGCGCTCGCCGGTCGGTTGCGTGCGGATCACCGGCTTGGCGCCCGCCGCCACCACCGCCTCGTAGCGGGTTCCCGACGCCACCGCCGCGTCGGGCAGCCCATGCAGGCTCTGGAATTTCGAGTTGCACAGCACCAGGCGGTTGTCGGCGTCCCACACCACGAACGCCTCCGAGATCGACTCGATGGCGTCGCGCAGGCGCACGTCCGCGGCTTCCGTCTGCTCGGCGAGGCGCTTCTGCTCGGTCACGTCGATGGCGATGCCGATCACGTGCGCGGCGGGCTCGCCCGGCTGGCGCACCAGCTCGCAGCGCGCGCGCAGCCACACCCACTCGCCGGCGGCGTGGCGCATGCGGAACGCGCGGTCGATCGAGCGGCTGGTGGCGTCGGCGAGCTGCGCGGCGACCTCGTAGAGCTTCACGTCGGCCGGGTGCACGAGCGCGCTCACCTCGCCGAACGTGAGCAACTCGTCGCGCGGCGGCAGGCCGAGGATGTCGAACATCGAGTGCGACCAGAAAATCCGCCCGCGCGCCAGGTCCCAGTCCCACAGGCCGCAGCGCCCGCGGTTGAGCGCGGTGTCGATGCGCCCGCGCACGGTGTCGTAGATGAGGTCGGCCTCGCGCGCGCGCGTCGCCTGCCAGTGGAAGGCGAAGCCGAGGATCAGCAGCACGAAGCCGGTGGTGGTGAAGAGGGTGACGGTGAGCACGGTGTCGGAGCGCCACACCGCGAGCGCCGCCTCGCGCGGCTGCATCGCCACCACGCGGCCGTTGGGCGCGTGCAGCGCGTAGAAGGCGACGAGCCAGCGCGCGCCGTCGCCCCGCGTCGCCTCGGCGATCTCGGTCTGCGCGTCGAGCGCCGCCGGGATGCCGACGCGGCCGAGCACGTCGGCGAGCGCCACGCCGGTCGGGGTGCTGCGCGCGGGCGCCGAGGCGATGACGGCACCGGCCGCGTCGGTGAGCACGATGATGCGCTCGAGCGCGGTCGCGCGCGGCGGCAGCGCGCGGATGAGCGCGCCCTGCGCGCCGTCGCCCGCGGCCATGTCGCGTTCGTCGGCGACCGAGTTGAGCCGGTCGGCGATGATGCCGGCGATCGCCTCGATGTCCTCGAACGCCGCCGCCAGCGCCTGGCGGTGGCGGTCGTGCACCTGGATGATGGCGCCGATGCCGACGCTGAGCAAGAAGGCGATGATCAGCGCCGGCACCGCGCGGCGCAACGCCGGCTCGGCAAGGAGGAGGCGCCGATAGGCCGGCCGGGCAACTGATTGGGCAAGTCCCTTGATGGAATCAGGACGTGCGGATGCGTGCGCTGCCTCGGCGCGCGCCATCGCCGGCCTCCTCGGATGGTCCCCTGCGACCCGGGTCGATGTGCCGCACCTGCCCGAATCACTTTCATATGAATCCAAACGTCGTCGTTTGTCGAGAGT
>DASZJC010000123.1:0-10549 GCA_035948495.1 Xanthobacteraceae bacterium
AGGACGACGCGCCCGTGCGGCGCAGCAAGCCGGGCGAGCGGCGCGGCAAGCCGCTTGAGCGGGTGCAGCAGGATGTTGGCGAACACGAGGTCGTAGGGCGCGTGGACGCGAAACCGCCGGTCGAGGACCGCGCCGGCGCGGATCGTTTCGACGAATGCCGCGACCCGGTTCGCGCGCGCGTTCTGCCGGGCGGCCGCAACCGCGCGCCGATCGATGTCGCTTGCAACGGCGGGGCGGCGGGACGCCTTGGCGGCCGCGATGGCAAGCACGCCGCTGCCCGTGCCGACGTCGAGGACGCGCCGCGGGCGCCGCGCTTTGAGCAGACGATCGAGCGCGAGCAAGCACCCGCGCGTCGTGCCGTGATGGCCGGTGCCGAACGCCAGCGCCGCCTCGATCTCGATGGCGATGCGATTGGGGGCGATGCGGGCGCGGTCGTGGCGGCCGTGCACGACGAAACGCCCGGCCGCAACCGGCTGCAGCCCTTCGAGGCTGGAGGCGACCCAATCCTTCTCAGTGAGGATTTCGAAGGTGAGGGTTTGTCCTGTCGTGGCGCCACCGACGCGCGCAACCAGTTCCCGAATGGCATTTTGGTCCGGCGTGGAATGAAAATATACGGCGACCGTCCAGTGACCGCCGGCGGACGTTGCAACAATCACATCGCGCGGATCGAGGTTCTCGGCGAGAAGATCGGCAAGCCGCGGTGCCGCCGATTCCGTCGACGTCAGACGCGCGACGGTCGTGGCGCCAACCGGGGAATAATCGTGTTGGTCAGGACGGAGTCGCTTACTCCGCGGCATGTGCAGAGTCGACGGAGGGAGAAACGAGAGCAACCATGTGGTCGCGGATGTCGGGGGCGACAGCAGGATCGCTCCTGATCGCCGCGATGGAACGCGGAGCAGGAAGCGGGCGACCGTCCTTCGCCAATTCCTCCGCGTAAAGCGTGACGCCTTCTACAGCGTTATGAAGGACTTCGTCCATGGTGCGTTGCCCGTCGGCCACCATAAATGGCCTGCAAATCCCGAAAACCCAAGTCCTTCGCAGGGTCGCAACAATCGCGACACAGAGATTGGTAGATACCACATGCCCGGGCCATGGATCCAAACGTCCCGAGCGGCGTCCAGCCCATGCAGGGCGCAGTATTAATATAGTCATTGCCCATACCTCAATTTAAGATTTATTATTCGATTTGGGACGGCGCGTGTCACGGGGGCGGCGATGTGCGTGCGGGGGTGGTTGGCCGCGACGGGGATCATGGCGGCTTCGGTTATTGCCACGGGTGCGCCCGGCCAGGACGCGTCGACGGCGCCGAGCGAGCCCGTCGCACTCCCAACGATTCAGGTTGCTGCACCGGCACGGACGCCCACGCGCCCACAGAGTTCGGCTCCCGCACCGGCAGCGGCGCCCGCACAGAGTCCCGCGCCGGCAGCGGCACCCACAGGCCCGCTGAGTGCGACCTCCGCACCGACAACAGTGCCCTTCGACCTTACAACGACAACGCCATTCAATTTGCCTGCCTCGCTCGACAAAACCGGCACTCCCATCAGGGACGTGCCGCGCAGTATCCAAATCATCCCGCGCCAATTGTTCGAACAACAGGGCGCCACCACGTTAGCCGATACGCTGCGCAACGTCAGCGGCGTGACCCAGGGCGGCCAGTTCGCGTTCGGATTTTATGACCGCTTTGTCATACGGGGACTCAATGCCACGTTCCTCAACGACGGCCTTCCGGACACGACGTCGGATCTGACCGGCATTCCGCATTCGCTGACCGGCGTCGAACGGGTCGAGATACTGAAAGGACCAGGTTCGGCCCTTTACGGCAGCAGTCAGCCGGGCGGGACGATCAATCTCGTTCATGCCCGTCCAAGCGACACCCCCGCGGCATCCGTCACCGAACAAATCGATTCGTTCGCGACCACCACCACCGATATATCCGCAACCGGACCGACCGGTACTCCGAATATCGACTGGCGCGTCGACGGGAGGTTCCAAGACTCCGAGGGCTTTCGCGGCCTCCACAGCCAGGTTGGCGAAATCTTGCCTGCCCTGAGCTGGCGGCCGGAAAATCACGACGTCGAGCTGCGGTTCGAATATCGCCACCTGGAGCAACTTCCGGATGCCACCGGAATTCCGTTCTCTCCTCCCAAAGGCACAGGCTTGCCTTTGGCGGTGCCGGTCGACTTTCGCTATTACACGCCGTTCGCAAAAGCCGACCAGGATATCGCGCGCGTGTTCGCGAGCGACGCTTGGACGGTCGACGACTTCCTCGTCGTCAACAACAGGATGTCTTTCACCAATCGAAGCGTTGACATATTGCGCGATGCCGGTGGTTCCGTGAATTTGATCGGCCCTGCGTACGAGCTTACGAACCGCCAGCTTCGCGCGCAAAGCGATAATATCAACGACTTGATTTACCAGCTCGAGCCGACTTGGCGATTCCAGATAGGCGAGATGAAACAGACGCTGGTGAGCGGGTTCGAGGCTCGGCGCGTCGACGCCCAGTCGTCACGGCAGACGGCCGATCTGCCGAACATCTCCAACATCTACGCCCCCGTGGTTCCCGAGCAAGCCCTGTCGTCCTTGACGTTCAAGTGCGATTCCGGCCATAGCTGCAATAATGATGACTTGTGGGCTCGTTTGTATGGGCTTTATCTGATCGATCAGATCCAGGTGACCGACGCGTTGAAGCTGCGTATTTCAGGTCGTCAGAACTGGTTTACGACGGCAGGCGAAGCGCGCGCGTTGTTGCCCGTCAACTCGGGAAATGTTTATCCCTGCCCCTCCAACCCGACCGGTTGCCCGTTCTTGCCGGGAGTGCCGGTCTCTCGCTTTGACGCGCCTTTTAGCTGGGATGCGGGCGCCGTTTATTTTCTTCAACCGCACCTGTCGGTTTTCGCCGGTTACTCCAACAGCAGCTATCCCATCTTCAACACCGAAGAACCTCAAACCGTCGGACAGGCCCCGGAGCACGGTACTCAATACGAAGCCGGAATACGTTACGAGATTCCATCGAAATTGACGATCTCCACTGCGCTCTATCAAGCCACGCGCGAGAACGTTTTCATCCTCAATACAGTGCCGAATCCGAGCGGGCCGGGAAACGTTGACCAAACAACCTTCTTCAATTACCGGGTCAAAGGCTGGGAAACCGACATCACGGTAAGGCCGACCGAGAGGTGGACGATCATCGCCAACCTCGCCCTTCAGAATCCGACGATCACCACTTACCCGCAGACGCCCGCGGATGTTGGCAATCTCGTGCCCAGCGTCCCGACCGTTCTCGCCAATTTATGGACCACCTACGATCTCATGGTCAGTGAACCTGTGGGCGTGCTGCGCGCCTCGTTTGGCGCGCGCTACCGAGATCGAGAGTACGCTGACGCTGGAGAGACCCGGCTTGTCCCCGGGGCACCGCTTTTCGATGCGGGGCTCGAACGCGTAAAAGATCGATACGTTTTCAAGATCGGTATCAATAATATTTTCGATCGCCAAAATTTCCTCTATGCCGATGGAACCGGCGGAGGAGCCTTTCCGGGGCCCGGGCGGATGGCCTATGTCCGTCTCAGCGCCAAATGGTAATGACGGCGAGACGATCAAGGGAAGTCCGCGCCGGAAACGACAGGGTACCGTTCAGACAGGCGTCCATCCTAGGCCCGCTCGACAAATGAATCGACCACGCGCTTCTCGCCCGCCTTGTCGAACGCGACGGTGAGCTTGTTGCCGTCGACCGAGACGATGTCGCCGTAGCCGAATTTCTGGTGGAACACGCGATCGCCGACCCCATAGGCCGATGTCGGACCGGTCGAGCGCGCCACCAGCTCGCCGTCGATGGTCAGCGGCCGGCGCCGCCGCGGCGCGGTGCCCTTGCCGTTGCGGCCCGGCTCGTCGAAGCCGCTTTGCTTCGCGCGGTTTGCCTGGGCGCGCTGCCAGCCCGGCGTCTCGTAATTCGAGGCAAACGACTCCATGGCGTCGAAGCGCGAGGTTGCGCCGCCCCAGCCGAAGCCGCCCTTCGATTCGGTGACCTCCACGTGCGCCTCGGGCAATTCGTCGAGGAAGCGCGAGGGCGCGGTGGTCTGCCACATGCCGTGCATGCGCCGGTTGGTGGCGAAGAAAATCTTCACCCGCCGCCGCGCCCGCGTGATGCCGACGTGCGCGAGGCGACGCTCCTCCTCAAGGCCCGCGCGGCCCTGGTCATCGAGGGTGCGCTGGTTGGGGAACAGGCCCTCCTCCCAGCCGGGCAGGAACACGGTGTCGAACTCCAGGCCCTTGGCCGAATGCAACGTCATGATGGAGACCGCGTCGGCGTCCGCGCCGCCGTCGGCATCCATGATGAGCGAGACGTGCTCGAGGAAGCCCTGCAGGTTCTCGAACTCCTCCATGGAGCGCACCAGCTCCTTGAGGTTCTCGAGCCGGCCGGCGGCGTCCGCCGAACGGTCCTTTTGCCACATATCGGTGTAGCCCGATTCGTCGAGCACGATCTCGGCAAGCTCGGTGTGCGGGATCGAATCGCGGCGGCCGCGCCAGCGGTCGAACGCGGCCATGAGGTCGCGCAACGCGGCGCGCGGCTTCGGCCTCAACTCTTCGGTCTCGACCAAGGTGCGCGCCGCCTCCATCAGCGGCACGCGCTGCGAGCGGGCATGGTCGTGCAGCAACTGGACGGTCGCATCGCCCAGCCCGCGCCGGGGGACATTGACGATGCGCTCGAAGGCGAGGTCGTCGGCCGGCGAGGCGACGCAGCGCAGATAGGCGAGCGCATCGCGGATTTCCGCGCGCTCGTAGAAGCGCGGGCCGCCGATCACCCGGTACGGCAGGCCGAGGGTGACGAACCGGTCCTCGAGCTCGCGCATCTGGAACGAGGCGCGCACCAGGATGGCGATCTCGTTGAGCTTGTGGCCGCCGCGGTGCAGCTCTTCGATCTCCTCGCCGATCGAGCGCGCCTCTTCTTCGGAATCCCAGGCGCCCGTCACCGTCGCCTTCTCGCCCGGCTCGTCCTCGGTGCGCAGCGTCTTGCCGAGCCGGCCTTCGTTGTGGGCGATAAGGTGGGAGGCGGCGGCAAGGATATGGGCGGTGGAACGGTAGTTGCGCTCCAGCCGGATCACCGTCGCGCCGGGAAAATCCTTCTCGAAACGCAGGATGTTGTCCACCTCGGCGCCGCGCCAGCCGTAGATCGACTGGTCGTCGTCGCCGACGCAGCACAGGTTCTTGGAACCCTGGCCGAGCAGCCGCAGCCACAGATATTGAGCGACGTTGGTGTCCTGATATTCGTCGACCAGCATGAACTTGAAGCGCTGGTGATACTGGCGCAGCACGTCCGGGTGCTCGCGCAGCAGCCGGATGGGTTCGAGCAACAGGTCGCCGAAATCGGCGGCGTTGAGGACCTTGAGGCGCTCCTGGTAGGCGGCGTAAAGCCTGAGCCCGCGACCGGTGGCGAAGCTCGCGCCCTCGCCGGGCGGCACCTGTTCGGGCGCAAGGCCGCGGTTCTTCCAATTGTCGATTACCGCGGCGAGCGCGCGCGCCGGCCAGCGCTGCTGGTCGATGTTCTCGGCTTCGAGCACCTGCTTGAGCAACCGGATCTGATCGTCCACGTCGAGGATGGTGAAATCCGACTTCAGGCGCACGAGCTCGGCGTGCCGGCGCAGCATCTTCACGCCGATCGAGTGAAAGGTGCCGAGCCAGGGCATGCCCTCGACCATCTGGCCGACCATGCGGCCGACCCGCTCCTTCATCTCGCGCGCCGCCTTGTTGGTGAAGGTGACGGCGAGGATGTCTGCCGGCCGCGCGCGGCCGAGGCTGAGGATGTGGGCGATGCGGGTGGTCAGCACGCGGGTCTTGCCGGTGCCGGCGCCGGCGAGCACCAGCACCGGCCCTTCGAGCGTCTCGACCGCAAGCCGCTGCTCGGGGTTGAGCCCGGCGAGATAGGGCGCGCCGGCCCCCGCGCGGGCGCGCGCGGAAATAGCGCCCGGCGCCGGCACCGGCGGGGCATCGAGCGCGCGCAGCTTGTTGGGCTCGGTCATTCCCTCATCCATGGGCCGAATCCCCACCGCAAAGATGGCATCAGACCGGCCCAAAAGGGAGGGGCACCAGGCGCAATCAGGCGATCATCGAACGGAAATCGCAGCGAACGAGGCCCGCGGCGCCCGCGGAGGTCAGGTTTTGCGCGGCATGGCGATGCGCCGGCCTGCGGCCTCCGGCCGCGGCAGCATGGCGTGCGAGGCCTGCATTTGCGCGATCCGTGCTGCGATGTCCGCGGGGAACGCCACGGTTTTCCTGGCGGCCATGTCCACGTGCAGCGACATGTTCTCCGAGGTCGCCGCCATCCATCCGTCGCGGGCGTGGAACAGCTGTTCGAAGACGTGCAGGCGCTTGGCGTCGTGGCCCAGCAACTGGAAGGTGACGCGCACCGGGTCGCCGGCATGCAGCTCCCGCAGATAGCGCACATGCACCTCGGCGGCGAACGTGGAGTGGCGGCGCTGTTGCAGATACGCCGGTCCGATGCCGAGCAGGTCGTAGGCTTCGTCGACCGCGCGGTCGAACAGCACGTTGTAATAGGCCATGTTCATATGGCCGTTGTAGTCGATCCAGGTCGGCTCGACCTGCATCACCGAGGAGACGAACGGGGCGAAGAACAGTGGTTCGAGGTCGAGGCGGTCGAGCATGGCGGCGTTCCGGCGAGGCTACCGGCGTCAGCTTAGCACCAAGTTGGGCGGATTCGAGAGCAGACATCGCGGGTTTAATTCGAATGGGAGGCTTTGCCGCGGGCGTGGCGCGTCTGCTAACGTTCGGCGACCTTCGTAACTAGCTTCGTCGCCCGCATGGAGCGAAGCGGAATGCGGGACTCACGTTCCGGATTACGCTTCGCTTCATCCGACCTGCACCCGAGGATGACATGACGCTCGCAGCCGCATTAACGACCCCTGGTCCGCGGCGCGACCCGAAAGCGATCGAGGCCGTCATCGCGGCACTGGCGGCCGCGTTCGGTAACCGCCTGGTCACTTCGCTCGCCGTGCGTCAGCAGCACGCGAATACGTTCACCTGGATCGCCAACCAGCCGCCCGACGCGGTGGTGTTTCCGCAGACCGCCGCCGACGTGCAGCAGATCGTGCGCATCTGCGCCGCCCATCGCGTCCCGGTCATCGCGTTCGGCACCGGTACCTCGCTCGAGGGACATGTCAATGCGCCGCGCGGCGGGGTTTCGATCGACGTGCGGGATCTCAACCGCGTGCTCGCCGTCCACGCGGAAGATCTCGACTGCGTGGTCGAGCCCGGCGTCACCCGCAAGCAGCTCAACGAGCATCTGCGCGACCAGGGCCTATTTTTCCCGATCGATCCCGGCGCCGACGCCTCCCTCGGCGGCATGGCCGCGACGCGGGCATCCGGCACGAATGCCGTGCGCTACGGCACCATGAAGGACAACGTGCTGGCGCTCACGGCGGTACTGGCCAACGGCGAGATCGTGAGCACCGGCCGCCGCGCCAAGAAGTCCTCGGCGGGCTACGACCTCACGCGGCTCTTGATCGGCTCGGAAGGCACGCTCGGCGTGATCACTTCGCTGACCCTCAAGCTGCACGGCATTCCCGAGGCGATCGCCGGCGGGCATTGCCCGTTCCCGTCGGTCGAGGCCGCCTGCAACGCCACGATCGCGACGATCCAGTCGGGCATTCCGGTCGCCCGCATCGAATTGCTCGACGAACTGCAGGTGAAGGCGACCAACATCTATTCGAAACTGTCGCTGCCCGAGACGCCGATGCTGTTCGTCGAGTTCCATGGCTCGCCCGCCGGCGTCGCCGAGCAGTCCGAGCGTTTCAACGAGATCGCCGCTGATCATGGTGGCGGCCCGTTCGAATGGGCCACCAGGGCGGAGGATCGCACCCGCCTGTGGCAGGCGCGCCACGACGCGGCGCTCGCCGGCAAAGTGCTGCGTCCGGGCGCCCAGATCGTGGCGAGCGACGTGTGCGTTCCGATCTCGCGGCTCGCCGAGTGCGTCACGGCGACGCAACGGGACGTCGCGCAGAGCCGCTTGGTCGCGCCGATCGTTGGACATGTCGGCGACGGCAACTTCCACCTCGCGCTGCTGGTCGACATGGAGGACGCCGCCGAGGTGGCGCGGACCGAGGGTCTGCTCGAGCGCCTGACCGAGCGCGCGCTCGCCATGGAGGGAACCTGCACCGGCGAGCACGGCGTTGGGCAGGGCAAGATGAAATATCTCGCGGCCGAGCACGGCGCCCCGGCGCTCGACGTCATGCGGGCGATCAAACGCGCGCTCGATCCCGACGACATCATGAATCCCGGCAAGATCGTCGCGGTGTGACGGCCCGCTGCCGACACAGAATCGCCGTCAATAAAGCCTAACTGCGGCGGTGGGCGCGAACGGGTATAGGGCGGACCGCCCCGTCAGGAAAAATACGTTCGGAGAATGCCTTGCAGGCGACCCTGCTCGGAGTGGCCATCGCGATCATCCTGGCGCTGATTGCCGCGCTGGTCGGACCGCTGTTCGTCGATTGGAGCCAGTACCGTGGCGTATTCGAAGCGCGCGCGAGCCGCATCGTCGGCATGCCGGTGCGCGTGACCGGCGTGATCGATGCGCGCATTCTGCCGAGCCCCTCGGTCGTGCTGCGCGGCGTCGAAGTTGGCGAGGCTGCCGAGGAGCGCCTGGAGGCGCGCGAACTCCGCATCGAGTTCGGTCTCGGGCCCTTGCTGCACGGCGAACTGCGGGCGGTCGATACACGTCTCATCGGCCCCAACGTGCGGCTCGGGCTCGACGCGGACGGGCGCCTCGACTGGCCGAAGGCGGAGGCCCGCATCGATCCCGATCAATTGTCGATCGAGCGCCTGAGTATCGAGGACGGGCGCGCCGTGCTGGGCGACACCCGCAGCGGGGCCGGCGTCGTGCTCGACAAGCTGTGGTTCAGCGGCGAGCTTCGCTCGCTCGCCGGCCCGGTGAAGGGCGAGGGCGGATTCAGTGCCGACGGCGAGCGCTATTCTTATCGGATTTCGGCAGGGCGGAGCGACGCCGACGGCGCCGCGAAGCTGAAACTGGGGCTCGATCCCTCCGAGCATCCGTTGACGATCGAGGCCGACGGAACCCTGCGCCTGCAAAACGGCGCGCCGGCCTTTGAGGGAACGCTCGCCCTTACCCGGCCGGCCGGCATCGCGCCCGCGCGCGGCCGCGGGGTTGCGGCGGTGCCCTGGCGGGCGACCGGCCGCGTCAAGGCGTCGACCGCGAAAGCGCTGTTCGAACAGGTCGAGGTCCAGTACGGGCCGGAGGAGCGCGCCATCAAGCTCTCCGGCGTCGCCGATGTCAGGCTCGGCAAAAACGCGCGCTTGAGCGGCGTTCTGTCCGCCCGCGAGGTCGATCTCGACCGGGCGTTCGATCTGCCCGAGCCGGTCCGGCATCTGCCGGTCGCGGCCGTCCGCGCCATGGCCGAAACGATCGCGGGCGCGATCAAGCCGCCGTTCCCGCTGCAGCTCGGCATCGGCATCGACACCGTTACGCTCGCGGGCAGCGCGATCCAGGCTGTGCGGGGCGACTTCAAGCTCGATGCCGAAGGGCTCGACATCGAGACGTTCGAGTTGCGGGCGCCGGGCGCGACCCAGGTTCGCGTCAGCGGTCGTCTCGCGCTTGCGGGCGCGGAGGCGACCTTCAAGGGACCCGCCACCATCGAGGCGGCCGAGCCCAGAACATTCGCTGCCTGGCTTGAAGGGCGCGACGGTGCCGCGCGCGATCAGGTCGGGCCGATGCGGGCGAGCGGCGACGTGGCGTTCAGCAAGGACCGGATTGCGGTCGACCGCTTCAAGGCGGAGATCGACCGCAAGACCGTCGAGGGACGGCTGCTCTATGCGGCGGCGGCCGGCGGCCATCCGGCCCGGCTGGAGGCCGAGCTCAAGGCCGCGGTTCTCGACATCGACCGCTTGGTCGCGGTTGGCCAGGCGGCGCTCGCCGGGTCTGCGCCCGACCTGCCCGGCGAGACCGCGCTCGCGATCGAAATCGGCCGCGCCACCATCGCCGGTGTCGAAGCAATGGATGCCGACGTGAAGCTGCGGCTCGACGCCGGCGGCTTGGTGCTCGAGCGGGTTGCCTTCGGCGACTTCGGCGGAGCGGCGTTCAACCTCAACGGCCGGATCGAGTCGCCGTTTGTGGCTCCGCACGGCGCGGTCACGCTCGATCTCGACGCGCGCAGCCTCGACGGCGCGCTCGCGCTGCTCGCAAGGTTTGCGCCCGATGCGGCGGAAACGGCGCGCCGCGTGGCCCCGCGCCTGGTGCCGATGAAGACCCACGCCAGTCTCAGCCTTGCCGCCGACCGCGGCGCCGCCGGCCCGAGCAAGCTCACGATCGACGGGACGGCCGGGCCGGTTCGGCTGCGGTTGGGGGCGCAGGCGAGCGGCGATCCTTCCGCGCCCGCCGCGCTCGATATGCGGCTCGACGGGGAAGTCTCGGCCGACGACGGCAGGGCCCTTCTTCAGTTGCTGGGGCTCGACCGCGGCGTTGTCGTCGACAACCAGCCCGGGCGTCTGAGCTTCGTGGGGCAGGGCGCCTTGAACGGCCCACTTC
>DASZJC010000124.1:0-1807 GCA_035948495.1 Xanthobacteraceae bacterium
CTCGCCGTCCCCGCGGCCGCCATTGCCGATCTGCGCGAGCGGCTGGCGCGCACGCGCCTGCCCGACCAGGCGCCGGGACCGGCGTGGGCGTATGGCACCGACGTCGCCTACCTGCGGGAGCTCGTCGCCTATTGGCGCGACACGTTCGACTGGCGCGCCCAGGAGGCACGGCTCAACGCGTTCCCGCAATATAAAGTGCCGCTGCACGACATCGACCTGCACTTTCTCCACGTCGAGGGCCAAGGCCCCGCGCCCTGCCCGCTCCTGCTCTCGCACGGGTGGCCCGGCTCGGTGTTCGAGTTCCTCGAGCTGATCCCGCGGCTCGCCGATCCCGCCCGTTTCGGCGGCGATGCGGCCGACGCCTTCACGGTCGTCGCGCCCTCGTTGCCCGGCTACGGCCTGTCGTTTGCGCCCGGGCAGCGGCGCTTCGGGGTCGAGGCCATCAGCGAGTGCTTTGCCGATCTGATGACGGGCGTGCTCGGCTATCGCCGCTTCGGCGCGCAAGGCGGCGATTGGGGATGTTTCATCACCTCGCGGCTCGCCTACGACCATCCCGACCGGCTGATCGGCATTCATCTCAACGCGATGCCGCTGCGCCGCGACCCGGCCATGGTCGCCGATCCCACCGCCGAGGAGAAAAAATATCTCGGCGAACTCGCCGCCTGGCTCAAGGAAGAGACCGGCTACCAATGGATCCAGGGCACGCGCCCGCAGACGCTCGCGTTCGCGCTCACCGATTCTCCGGCGGGGCTTGCCGCGTGGATCGTCGAGAAGTTCCGCGCCTGGTCCGATTGCGGCGGCGATTTGGACTCGGTGTTCAGCAAGGACGCGCTGCTCGCCAACATCGGCTTCTATTGGTTCACCGGGGCGATCGGCTCCTCGTTCTGGCCGTACTACGCGCGCATGCACGGGCCGTGGCCGATCCCCGACGGCGGCATCGCCGTGCCGACCGGCTATAGCGAATTTCCCCGCGAGATCCTGCGCCCGCCGCGCTCGCTCGCGGCGCGCACCTACACCGACATCCGCCGCTGGACCGTGATGCCGCGCGGCGGCCACTTCGCCGCCATGGAGCAGCCCGACGCGCTCGCCGCCGAGCTGCGCGCGTTCTTCCGCCCGCTGCGCGGGCAGTAATGGAACGCGCTATGGCCGCTCGTCGCCGCTCGGCGCGAACAGCGACGCGGGAAACTCTGCGGCGTAACGCCGGCCTTTCGGCAGCGGCCGGAGCTCTTGCGGCGGGCCCGGGTTCGTCTCCACCGCCCGGCGATAGAGATGCCAGGTCGCATGTCCGAGGACCGGCATGACGACGGCGAGGCCGAACAACAGCGGGATCGACCCGATCACCAGCAAGGCGGCGACGACCAATCCCCACAGCGCCATCATTGCCGGATTGGCCAGCACGACTCTGACCGACGTCACCACCGCACCCGCCGCGCCGACGTCGCGGTCGAGCAGCAGCGGGAACGACACGACGCTGATGGTCAACACGGTCACGGCGAACAGGAAGCCGACGCCGTTGCCGACGACGATCAGCGTCCAGCCGGCCGGGGTCGTCAGGACCTGGCGGCCGAAATCCGGAATCGACGCGGCGGGCAAATAGCCGAACGTCGCCACGTAGATCGCCTGCGCCACCGCCAGCCAGATCAGGAAGATCGCCATCAGCAGCAACCCGAGCGCCACGATGGCGCCGAACGTGGGGCGGTGACGCACGTCGAAGATGTGCCGCCAGGAGATGTCGAGACCCTGCTCGCGACGCCGGCTCATCTCATAGAGCCCGATCGCGGCGAACGGACCGACCAGCGCGAAGCCG
>DASZJC010000125.1:0-6263 GCA_035948495.1 Xanthobacteraceae bacterium
ACCGTCCAGCGGCTGGAGCGCGGCGATGCCGGCGTCAGCCTCGGCGTCGTGGCGACCGCGCTGTGGGCGCTCGGACTGGCCGATCGTCTCGCAGCGCTCGCCTCGCCGGATCGCGACACCGTCGGCCAGAGCGAGGACCGCAGACGGCTGCCGCAGCGGGCCCGTGCGCCGCGCGCGCCGAGGCCCGATCTCGACTTCTAGGCAAGGATCGATCGCGTGCGCACTCGGACGGCGTATGTGTACGTCCACCTGTCCGAGGGGCCGGTTCCTGCCGGTCGCCTCGACATGATCGAGGACGGCCGCAATAGCTACGCCACTTTCCAATACGGCGCCCGCTATCTTCGCCGGCCCGACCGCGTGCCGGTCGATCCGGCAGCGCTCGCTCTCCCCGATCCCGACGAGGCCCCGCAGACATTCCGATCGGCAGAGGGTTTCGACCTGTTCAACGGGATCCGGGACGCTGCGCCCGACGGCTGGGGCCGCTATCTCATGCATAAGGCGGCCGGCCCAGAGAATCTGGAGGAATTCGACTATCTCGTCGCGTCGGGCGATCATCGTGTCGGCGCACTCGCGTTCGGTCCCGATCCGACCGGCGGTCCCAGGCGCATCGCGCCATGGAGCGAGGACGAGGCTCCCGGAGAGCGCTTCGACCTCGCGGCGCTCGCCGAGGCCGTTGAGCGCGTCCAATCCGTCGACCGTCTCGACCGCGATCTCCGACGCATTCTCGAGGCCGGTTCCTCGCTCGGCGGCGCCCGCCCCAAGGCGGCGACCGACCGTCATGGGGTCCCGTGGATCGCCAAGTTCGCTGCCAAGGACGATACCTACCCGGTCTGCCGGACCGAGCTTGCCGTCATGGGGCTCGCGCGGGAATGCGGCCTGGACGTGCCCGAGACCGACTTCGCGACCATCCGGGGCCGCGATGTCTTTCTCATTCAGCGGTTCGACCGCCTGATCGAGGGCAACCGGCTCAGGCGCGTGCCTTTTGCGTCGTCATTGACGATGCTCGAAGCCCACGAGATCGCCGCGCACCGATATTCGTACCGTGACCTTGCCGAGGCGCTGCGCCGGTTTGGATCAGACCCCCGCCGCGACTTGCGGGAGCTGTTTCGCCGCATGGCGTTCAACATCCTCGTCGGCAACGACGATGACCATTTGCGCAACCACGCCTTCCTATTCGACGGCCGCGGTTGGCGCCTGTCGCCGCTCTACGACGTCGTGCCGCGGCCGCACGTCGGCGCAAATGGGCGTCTCATACTCGCGGTCGGCGAGCGGGGACACGAGGCAACGCTTGGCAATGCGCTGACCGGCGCGGCGACCTTCGGTCTCAAGCGCGAGGAGGCGGCCGCGCTTCTGGAAGATTTCCGGGTGCGTGTCGGCGCCCGATGGGCAGCGGCCCTGGGCGAGGCCCGGATCGGCGATACGGACACAAAGCGTCTGGCGAATTGCTTTGCCGAGGCCGGCAAGGCCGGATGGCGGAACGACGGCTGACAATTGGCCGCGGGGATCAAGGCGCGCCACACCGAGCTGTTTGGGGTGTGCCGTTCGATGGACGCGGTTGCCCGACGACCGGGGCGATGGCCGCGCGCGCGATTCAATGCTAGGGGGGCGGCACGAAGCTTCGGCGCATTACGCCGCCGTGCCTCGGCGATCGAGCCCCCGTCCCGTCCATCCCATGCCCGACGACATCCCGTTCGACAAAACGTTCGATCTGGCGCCCGAAACCGTCGAGGAGGTCGCGCCCGGCCTGCGGCGCATCCTCGCCGACAACCCGGGGCCGTTCACGTTCAAGGGCACGGTGACCTACATCGCCGGACGCGGCGAGGTGGCGGTGATCGATCCCGGGCCGGACGACGCGCGGCACGTGGCGGCCATCCTCGATGCGGTGCGGGGCGAGACCGTGACCCACATTCTCGTCACCCATACGCACCGGGACCATTCCCCGGCGGCGGCCGGCCTCAAGGCAGCGACCGGCGCGACCGTCTACGCCGAGGGCCCGCACCGGCCGGCGCGGCCGCTGCACGTGGGCGAGACCGCCCGGCTCGATGCCGGCGGCGACCAGGCGTTCCGGCCGGACGTTTCGCTCGCCGACGGCGAAATCGTGCGCGGACGCGGCTTTACCTTCGAGGCGGTCGCGACGCCGGGCCATACCGCGAATCACATGGCGTATGCGTTCAAGGAGGCGGACGTCCTGCTCTCGGGCGATCACGTGATGGGGTGGTCGACCACGATCGTGGCACCGCCCGACGGGGCGATGAGCGACTACATGGCCTCACTCGCCAAGCTCGCGCGCCGCCCGGAGGCGGTATATTTCCCCGGCCACGGCGGCGCGATCCGCGCGGCACCGCGGTTCGTCGAGCACCTGATCCGCCACCGCCATGCCCGCGAGGCCTCGATCCTGCACCGGCTCGACAAGGGCCCGGCCGACATCCCGACCATCGTGCGCGCCGTCTATATCGGCCTTGACCCGCGGCTCACCGGCGCGGCCGGGCTCTCGGTGCTGGCGCATCTGGAAGATCTGGTCGTGCGCGGCGTCGTCGCGACCGAGGGGCCGCCCGCGATCGGCGGGACCTATCGCCTGCCCCGTTGAGTGGCCTTCTTGGGCGCCGGTTTCGGCGGCGGCTTGGGTTTCGGCTTTTCTACGCCGGCGAGATCGTCGATGTCGCTGCTGAGCGAGCGTAGTCGCGAGGCATTGGCGCCGAAATCGCGCTGGCCGTAGCGGGAGGCCGAGCGCATGTCGACGCGCGCGCCGTCCTCGGCGGCGCGCACCCGCACCACGATGTCGTCGCGAAAGCCCATGATCGGCGTGCGCGCCACCGCCTCGATCCGCCCCTCGCGCCGGCCGGTCTGCGGCGGGCGCACGTCGACGATGCGCCACTTGCGCTTCGTGACCACCGCGAGGGCCGCCTCGTAGGCCTCGAGCGGCGTCGCCGATACCAGCAGCGGCTCGATGTCCGGATAGGCGGCGCGCTGCAACTGCATGGCCGCCGCGCCCGGATAGGCGACCGGGTTGGCGCCGCGCGGCCGCAGCCGCGCGATTGCCTCGAACCGCGGCGGATCGATCGGATCGGTGGTGATATCGTTGACCGCCGGCAGCCGGTAGAACAGGACCGCGAGATAGGCCGGGTAGGCGAGCATCGCGAGTCCGATCGCGAGCGCGGCGACCGCGAGCCCGAGCCCGCGCGATCCCTGGCGCCAGATGACCACGAAGGCGCCGAACGCCAGCACCATGGCGACGAAGGCGAAGAACAGCGATCCCGCCAGGCTGGCGATCGCCGGTACCGGATCGAGAAAGCCGAGATTGACGATGACGATGACGAGCAGCACCACCGCGATCGCGAACAGCGCGAGCCGTCGCGACCAGATCGCAAGCTTCGATACCGGCTCTTCGGCGACGCGGCGGCGCGCGACGTAGAGCATCAGCGCCCTCGTGAAACGTACGGTCCGAACAGGTGGATAACGCGCCAGCGGAGCACGCGTCAACGCGGCGCGGCCGTACCGATCAGGCGCGATGCCCGCTTTCGATCGAATTAGTCCGAACCGGCCGATCGACCGGCGGCGGATCAGCCTTCGCGGAACCGATAGCCGACGCCGTAGAGCGTCTCGATCATGTCGAAAGTCTCCTCCACCTCCCGGAACTTTTTGCGCAGCCGTTTGATATGGCTGTCGATCGTCCGGTCGTCGACGTAGACCTGATCCTCGTAGGCAGCGTCCATCAGCGCGTCGCGGCTCTTGATCACGCCCGGCCGCGTCGCCAGCGTCTCAAGCAGCCGGAATTCGGTCACCGTCAGCACCACCTTCTTGCCCTTCCAGGTGCAGGTGTGGCGCTCCTGGTCCATGCACAGGTGACCGCGCTCCATCACGCCGTCGCCGGCGTCGCGCTCGCCGGGCGCTTCGGTCGAACGAAACCGGCGCAGCAACGTCCGCACCCGCTCGACCAGCACGCGCTGCGAGAAGGGCTTGCGGATGAAGTCGTCGGCGCCGATCCGCAGGCCGAGCAGCTCGTCGGTCTCCTCCAGACGGCCGGTCAGGAAAATGACCGGCACGTCCGACTTCTGCCGCAGCCGCCGCAACAACTCGACCCCGTCCATCTGCGGCATTTTGATGTCGAGGATCGCAAGGTCGGGCTGGACCGTCTTGAACGCGTTGAGCGCGGCCGGCCCGTCCGGGTATGCCACGACGTGATACCCCTCCGATTCAAGCGTCGTCGCGACGAGCGCGAGTATGTCGCGATCGTCGTCCACCAAAGCAATGGTTGCCATGTCGTCGTCCCCCACTCGATTCGGTCACTCTTCAGACAAAGCTCGGCTGAAGTGTGGCGTCGGCGGTGGAAAACGCCTGCCGGTCGGGGACGATGGAGGAATCCGGGCGCCGGCGCGACGAAGTTGTGACCGAATTATTCCGCCGCGGTGGCGGTCGGCAGCACGTAGTCCTTGAAGCGCTCGCGCAGTGTAATCTTCTGGATCTTACCGGTAGCGGTGTGCGGAATATCGTCGACGACCACGACGTCGTCGGGCATCCACCACTTGGCGATCTTGCCCTGGAGGAACCCGAGCAACTCGTCCTTGGTCGCCGCCTGGCCCTTCTTGAGCACGACGACGAGCAGCGGACGTTCGTCCCACTTGGGATGGCGTATGCCGATCACCGCGGCCTCGGCCACCTTGGGATGGCCGACCGCGAGGTTCTCGATGTCGATCGAGGAAATCCATTCGCCGCCCGACTTGATCACGTCCTTGGAGCGGTCGGTGATCTGCATGTAGCCGTAGCGGTCGAGCGTGGCGACGTCGCCGGTATCGAAATAACCGTTGTCGTCGAGAATCGAGCCCTCTTCCTTGAAGTAGGCGCGCGCCACCGACGGCCCGCGCACTTTCAGCCGGCCGAACGTCTTGCCGTCGCGCGGCAACTCCTTGTCATCGTCGTCGGTAATTTTCATATCCACCGCGAACGGCGGATGGCCTTGCTTCACTTGCACGTCGAGCCTCGCTTCGCCGGTCAGCGCAGCATATTCCGGCTTGATCGAGCCGAGCGTGCCGAGCGGGCTCATCTCGGTCATACCCCAGGCGTGCAGCACCTCGACGTCGTAGTGGTCCTGGAATTTCTGGGTGATGGCGCGCGGGCAGGCCGAGCCGCCGATCACCACTTTTTTCAAGTGCGGCAGTTTCAGATTGTTGGCTTCAAGGTGCTGCAGCAGCATCAGCCACACGGTCGGCACCGCGGCGGTGAAGGTCACGCGATAGGTGTCGAGCAATTCGTAGATCGAGGCGCCATCGAGCTTGGCGCCCGGCATCACCATGGCGGCGCCGACCATCGGCGAGGTCAAAGCGAGCCCCCAGCAATTGGCGTGGAACATCGGCACCACCGGCATGACGACGTCGCGCGAGGCGACCCCCATGGCGTCGAGCTGCGCCGCCATCATCGAGTGCAGCACGTTGGAGCGGTGCGAATAGACCACGCCCTTCGGATTGCCCGTCGTGCCGGACGTGTAGCACATGCCGGCCGCGGTATTTTCGTCGAGGGTTTTCCAGATGAAGTCGCCGTCGACGTCGGCGATCCACTCCTCGTAGGGCACCGCATTCTTCAATGTGGTCGCCGGCATGTGCGCCGCGCTGGTCAGCACCACGTATTTTTCGATCGACGTGAGCTTGTCGGCGATCTTTTCCAAAAGCGGCACGAAGGTGAGATCGACAAGGATCATACGATCTTCGGCATGATTGACGATCCAGACGATCTGCTCGGGGAACAGCCGCGGATTGACGGTGTGATAGATGGCGCCGATGCCCATGATGCCGTACCAGGCCTCGAGATGCCGCCAAGAGTTCCAGGCCAAGGTCGCCACCCGGTCGCCGAGCTTGATGCCGTCCTTGTCCAGGCGCTGCGACACCCGCAGCGCCCGCTTGCGCAGATCGGCGTAGTTCGTGGTGTGGAACGGGCCTTCGATCGAGCGGGTGACGACCTGCCGCTCGGCATTATAGGTCGCGGCGTGGTCGAGGATGCGGTTGCAAAGCAACGGCCAGTCCTGCATCAGCCCGAACATGATGTCGCCTCCCAAGGGTCGTGCATTGGGCCGCCACGATAGCCGGCAGCCGGCTCAAGGTTAACCGCCCGCGGCGGCGACGCAAATACCGCCGCCAGAGCATGATCCGGAAAATGCCTGTCCTCGGACTTGATCCGAGGATGGAAACCGGTTTTCCGAAAAGATCATGCTCCACTAAAGAGTAATCGGAGTGCGACAGATCATGTCCGAGACCGTCGATATCCAAACCAAG
>DASZJC010000126.1:0-5568 GCA_035948495.1 Xanthobacteraceae bacterium
TGATCGCCGCCGCCGGTGAGGTCGGGGTCAGGCACAACCCCGACTACAACGGCGCTGCCCAGGACGGCATCGCCATGAGCCAGGCCTCGATCGCCAACGGCCGCCGGATGAGCACGGCCCGGTGTTATCTCCACCCGATCCGCCACCGGGCGAACCTCACCATCGCGACCGGCGCGCTGACCGAGCGTGTCCTGCTCGACGGCCGGCGCTGCGTCGGAGCGCGCTTTACGATCGACGGCAAGGCCTGCGAGGCGCGGGCGGCGCGCGAGGTCGTGGTCAGCGCCGGCACGATCAACTCGCCGCAGTTGCTCGAGCTGTCCGGCATCGGCCAGCCGGAGCGCCTCCAGGCGGTGGGCATAGACGTTCGCCATGCGCTGCCGGGCGTCGGCGAGAACTTGCGCGATCATTATGCGCCGCGCACGCGCTGGGCGATCGGCGCCAAGGGCATCACCTTCAACGATCGCGGCCGCGGCCTCGGGCTCGTCTATCAGGCGCTCCGCTACGCGCTCACCGGACAAGGCATGCTCGGCATGGTGGCGGCGCCGATCCGCGCGTTCGTGCGCTCCCGCGACGGCCTCGAAGCGCCCGACCTCCTGCTCGGCTGGGTGCCCATGTTGACCGAGCGGACGCCTTCGGGCCTGAAGATCTCCCGCCAGTCCGGCATGACCTGCTACGCCCATCCGATGCGGCCGGAAAGCAAGGGCCACGTCCACGTCACCTCGGCCGACCCGACAAAGCCGCCCGCGATCAACTTCAACTTCCTCTCGACGCCGATCGACGCGGAGCTGACCGTGCGGGCGATCCGCATCGCCCGCTCGATCATGAATGCGCCGGCGCTTGCCCCCATGCAGGTCACGGAACTCGCGCCCGGCGCGGCCCGGGACACGGACGACGAGATCATCGCCTGGGTGAAGGAGGCGGCGGAAACCACCTATCATCCGGTCGGCACCTGCCGGATGGGCGCGGACGCGCTTGCCGTGGTCGATGACCGGCTCCGCGTTCGCGGCATGGAAGGTCTGCGCGTCGCCGATGCCTCGATCATGCCGACGCTCACCTCGGGCAACACCAACGCGCCCGCCATCATGATCGGCGAGAAGGCGGCGGACATGGTCCTGGAAGCCGCCGGCTAGAGCGGGCCGGCCCGCGAGCCCCATTCCGGCGTGCCGATGGCGCCCACTCCGGCGTTGACAGCACCGCGAAAAGGGCCGCACACTACGCTTTAGATACGCATACCTGCCGTTGAAAGCGCCGATGCCCCGTAGTTCCTGGCATGACGACGGGAACGCCGGGCGGACCGTTCGGTCAATGCGATTGCCGACCGATTCCGCCCGCGACCCAGCGTGTGCGCCTGGGCCTGCTCCGGGTTCCGTCCGGGCCGGCGCCCGTCAGCCCCACCGTTTCGATTTCCTCGCCGCGAACGGCGGCGTGGCCACCCCCCACGCAGCAACAACCTAGCTCACCCGGGTATAAGGGAGGTCCGATCATGACGCACCGAGACGACATCGCTTTAGTGGCCCATCTGATGCGGCGTGCCGGATTTGGCGCCGGCCGCGACGAGCTCGAGGCGCGCGCCGCCAAGGGTTACGACGCCAACGTGGAGGAATTGCTGCACCCCGAGGCGAAGCCTCCGGTCGATCATTACACCCTGCTGCGCCACCAGCCCTCGGCGCTGCTGCCCGGCGGCGTGCCGCCGATGGGCAACGTCAACTACATGTATTACCTGGTGACCACGCAGCGCCCGCTGGAAGAGAAGATGTCGCTGTTCTGGCACCACGTGTTGGCGACCGGCAACTCGAAGGTCGACAACTACGATCAGCTGCTGGAGCAGATCGACCTGTTCCGGCATTACGGCATGGGCAACTATCGCGACCTCCTGCTCAAGGTCGCGAGGAATCCCTCGATGATCTTCTGGCTCGACAACAACCAGAACCACGGCACCGAGGTGAACGAAAACTGGGGCCGCGAGCTGCTCGAATTGTTCAGCCTCGGCGCCGGCAACTACACCGAGGTCGACGTGCGCGAGGCCTCGCGCGCCTTCACCGGCTGGGGCTTCGAGACCAAGCTTCCGCGGCTCCCCTACGGGCGCTTCCCGTGGAAGTTCCAGTACCGCCCGGAGGACCACGACGAGGGCGAGAAGACCTTCCTCGGCCACAAGGGCAACTTCAACGGCGAGGACATCATCGACATCATCGTCGACCAGCCGGCCTGCGCGAAATTCATCAGCCGGCATCTCTACAACTTCTTCGTCGCCGACGAGCCGCAGGTGCCGGCCTGGAGCCTGGAGCCGCCGCGCGATCCGGCCGCGGTCGACCTGCTGGCGAAAACGTTCCGCGAGAACAAATGCGAGATGAAGCCGGTGCTGCGTACGCTGTTCACCTCGGACTTTTTCAAGAACGCCCGTTACAAGCACCTCAAATCGCCGGCCGAGGTGGTGGTCGGCACGCTGCGCCAGATGGGCGGCTACGAGATCGCGAAACCGGGTTACGGCGAGCTGTCGATGCAGCCCGGCTACATGGGCCAGGACCTGCTCAACCCGCCGTCGGTCGAGGGCTGGCATACCGGCCAGGAGTGGATCAACAGCGGCTCGCTGATGGCCCGTATCAACTTCGTCGCCGAGCAGGTCGGCAACACGTCGGCCCCCGGCGTGCAGACGATCATCAGGCGGCTTCAGGCCATGGGCGTGCTCAAGCCGGAGCAGATGGTCGATACCTGTCTCGATCTGCTGGGCCCGATCGAAGTCGGCCCCGTCACCAAGAAGGAGCTGATCGACCAGGTGAAGGAATGGGGCGAGATCCGCTGGGACACCGCGGCGGACGCCCAGCTGGCCACCAAACGTACCGGCGAACTGCTGCAACTGATCGTGGCGACGCGCGAGTATCAATTCGCGTGACCGCGCGCGCATCGATTCGTGTGAAACAGGAAGTCTGACAGCTTACGGAGGAATGCAATATGGCGTCGACGCAGAAGGAGCCCGTGCTGGTCGTTGTCCAGCTCACAGGCGGCAACGACTATCTCAATACGGTGGTTCCCTACAACAACCCGCTCTACCGCGATAACCGCAAGGCGGTCTCGATCGGCGACAACCAGATACTGCGGTTGGACAATGACTACGGCATGCCGGCGTTCCTCGCGCCCATGAAGCAATTCTGGGACGAGGACAAGCTCGCCATCATGCACGGCGTCGGCTACCTCGATTCGCCGCGCTCGCATTTCCGCTCCATGGACATCTGGCACACCTGCGAGCCCGACAAGGTCGGCACCGAAGGCTGGCTGGGGCGGGTGATACGCGAGATCGATCCGAACAAGGAGAACGTGATCACCGCGGTGAGCTTCGGCCCGTGTCTGTTCCGGGCGCTCTCGGTACCGGGCGTTCCGGTCGCCTGCGTGGCCGGTGCGCTCGAGACCTACGGCTTCCTGCCGGGCATTCAGGAGAAGACGCAGCGCCAAGCGGTGCTCGATCGCTTCCAGCGCATGTACAAGCCGGTCGCGGGCACCGGCGTGATGGAATACATGGCCACCACGGGCCTCGATTCGCTCAAGGGCGCCGACATCCTGAAAGTGGCGCCGGGCAAGTACAAGTCCGAGATCAAATATCCCGACACCCCGATCGCCCGCAAATTGAAGGGCATCGCCCAGGTGCATTTCGCCGACCTGGGAACCCGGGTATTCTACTGCGATCACGGCAGCTTCGACACCCACGCGGGGCAGAATCCGCTCCACGCCGGCTTGTGGACCGCGCTCAACAAGGGCCTCGAGGCGTTCATGGCGGACCTGCGGGCGCACGACAAGGCCGACAACGTGATCGTCCTGATCTTCTCGGAGTTCGGCCGACGCGTGCGCGACAACGGCTCGGGAACCGATCACGGCGCCGCCGGCGTCACCTTCGTGCTCGGCGAGAAGGTCAAGGGCGGCCACTACGGCAACATGCCGTCGCTCGAGGCGGGCAAGCTGGTGCAGGGCGACCTCAACCCGAACCAGGACTTCCGCGGCATCTACTCGACCATCCTGGACAAGTGGCTGCACATGGACCCGGTGCCGATCGTCAACGGCACCTACGAGCAGCTGGGGTTCCTGAATTAGCTGCTTTACCTCCCCCTGGAGGGGGGAGGTCGACCGCCTTCGCGTAGCGAAGGCGGTCGGGTGGGGGTGACAGCCTCACGGCAAATGCCAGGGCTGTTGCTTTCACCCCACCCCGGCGCCTTCGGCGCCGACCCTCCCCCTCCAGGGGAGGGTAAGGAAGACGGCATCGGCGTGACGGGAGGACGAAATGGCGCTGCAAACCTATGTCAAAGGACGTGCTTACGATTGGAGCCACGCGATCGGACGCGCCGCGGCGAACGGCACGGGGTTCAACTACCCGCAGACCATGTGCCTCGGCAACAACGGCGACATCTTCGTCGCCAATCGCGGCAACGAGAATACGTTCGCGATGCGCGTCAATCGCGTGAAAGTCGGCGGTCCGGGCGAGGAAGAGCTGCTCGCGGAGTTCTTCACCTTTGGCGAAAAGGATGGCAATTCCGTCTGGCCGTTCGGCGTCGCGGTGGACAAGAACGACAACGTCTACGCGACCGACGAGTGGACCAACACCGTCTCGGTTTTCGATTCTTCAGGCAAATTCATTCGCAAGTGGGGAACGCCGGGCAGCGGTCCGGGCGAATTGAGGAATCCGGCCGGGATCATCTGCGAGCCCAACGGCAACGTGATCGTGGTCGACAGCGGCAACGACCGCCTGCAGGTCTTCACCCCGGAAGGCAAGTTCCTCGCCCAGTGCGGCAAGAGCGGCAGCGGCGAGGGCGAGTTCAACAAGCCGTGGGGCATCACGCTCGACAAGGACGGCAACATCTATGTCGCCGACTGGAAGAATCACCGCGTGCAGAAGCTCTCGCCGGGCGGCAAGTTCATCATGTCGATCGGCAAATACGGGACCCTGCCGGCGCCGGAGAATGCGTTCGCGGTGACCTATCTGGGGCCGTTCCTCTCGCCCGGCGACCCGCCGGGATACCCCAAGGGGGGCATCCTCAATCACCCCACCGACGTGGCGGTCGATCCCGACGGCGACATCTACGTCGCCGACTGGGGCAATCACCGGGTCTGCATTTTCGACGCGGAAGGCAAGCCGCTGACCCATCTGGTGGGCGACGCCCAGGTGATGTCGAAATGGGGCCAGCAGAGCATCGACGCCAATCCCGACATGATGAAGGCGTACCGGCGGGCGCGCAATCTCGAGCCTCTCTGGCGCTTCTGTTTCCCGACGGCGGTGGACTTCGATCCGAAGACTGATCGGATCATCGTCGCCGACAGTCAGCGCAATCGCCTTCAGATCTACCGCAAGGTGCGTGACTACGTCGATTTCCAGGCGAACCTGTAGGACCTGTCGGCACGACATCGATGCCGAATATCGGATCTTCGTTCTCATGCAGCGAAATCAGTGTCTCGCCGATTTGCACCTGACCGACCCGCACGGCGCTCTTGATCGCGGAAGCCGGAAACAGGGACGCATTGGGATAGATGCTGATCGCAAGCTTGCCATCGGTCACCTGCGCCACATCCTTGGCAAAGGCCTCGAGA
>DASZJC010000127.1:0-2614 GCA_035948495.1 Xanthobacteraceae bacterium
AGGCGCACTTGCAGCGTGCCCGGCCGGCCGGTCGCAACGAGGGTCGCCGCCCGCACCGTGCCGCCGGTCTTGCCGTCGCCGCGCACCGCAACGCCGTAGCCCGCGACGGTGAAGCGTTCGCCCGGCGCAAAGGCGGTGCGCGCCGACAGTGGCGCCGGCTCGGCAGGGGCGGCGAGGGGGGCGGGAAGCCTGAGCAGCGCGAGGTCGGCGGTGGCGCGATGGGCGAGCATGGTCTGGAGCTTGAAGGCGGGATGCCGCGCCACGGTCGCCGCCGGGCCGAGCGACGGTTGATGCGCGGCGTCGAACGCGACGATCCGGTACTCCGCGCCCGGCAGCACGCAGTGCGCGACGGTGAGCACCAGGTCGGGCGCCAGCGCGACGCCGGTGCAGGAATTTCCGCGCGAGCCGACGATCAGGACGACGTGGCGGCCGACGCCGCTGCCGGTGACGTCGGTCGCGCCGCCGACCATTGCGCCCGCGGGCGAGTACCAGCAGGCGAGCAAGGCGAGGACGGCGAGGCGGCGCGGCATGGCGCGCCGTTGAGCCGTGCAGCGCCGTGCTTGTCAACCCCGCGACCTCTCCCGTCTTATGGCGGCGTGTGTGCGCGAGGGAGCTGTGCATGGACGTGCGCGAGGCGGTCGAGACGCGGTTCAGTTGCCGGGCCTTCCTCGACAAGCCGGTGCCGCTCGCGCTGGTGCGCGAGATCCTCGAGCGCGCGGCGCGGGCGCCCTCGGGCGGCAACCTGCAGCCCTGGCGGGTCTACGCGCTCGCCGGCGCACGGCTCAAGGCGCTCGTCGACCTCCTGCGCCCGCGCTTTGGCGAGCTGCCGCGTGGGGAGGGCACCGAATACGCGATCTATCCCGATCCGCTGAAGGAGCCCTATAACGCGCGCCGGCGCGCCGTCGGCCACTTGCTCTATCGGTCGGTTGCCATCCCGCGCGAAGACCGCCCCGGCCGCTATCGCCAATACGCGCGCAATTTCGAGTTCTTCGGCGCGCCGGTCGGCTTGGTGATCGCGGTCGACCGCACCCTGGGGCCGCCGCAATGGTCGGATGTGGGCATGTATATCCAGACCGTGATGCTGCTCGCGCGCGCCTATGGACTGCACTGCTGCGCCCAGGAGTCCTGGGCGCACTGGTACAAGACCGTCGCGGCCTTCCTCGACCTGCCGGCCGACCACATGGTGTTCTGCGGCATGGCGCTCGGCCACGGCGATCTCGACGCGCCGATCAACGGGTGGCGCTCGCCGCGCGAGCCGCTCGACGAATTCGCAAGGTTTGCAGGCTTCGAGGGTTAGGCCTATTCATGGCCGGTTCACGGCACAGCACCTATGACGCGGCCATGGCCTGCGCCTTCCGGAGTATTCTTGCGCTGGTCCTTTGCGCCGCCGCGCTCCCCGCGGCGGCGGCCGACCCGCCGGTTTGCCTGCGCCAGGACCAGCGGCGGGCCGCGGTTGCAACTCACCACGCGATCCCGCTCGCCCATGCCGTGCGCGAGATCCGCAGCCGCGTGGCCGGGGCCGAGGTCGTGCGTGCCCGCTTGTGCTATCGCGGCGCCGAGCTCGTCTATGTGCTGACAGTGCTCGTGCGCGATGGCAAAGTGATCCGCGTCAGTGTAAATGCCGCATCGGGCGCCATCGTCGACAGGCGCTAGTGCCGGAGGGTCTACGTGCGTCTCCTCGTCATCGAGGACGATCCCGACCTCAATCGTCAGCTCGCTGCCGCTTTGACCGAAGCGGGCTATGTGGTCGATCGCGCCTTCGACGGCGAGGAGGGCCAGTATCTCGGCGAGACCGAGCCCTACGATGCAGTCATCCTCGATATCGGCCTGCCGAAGGCCGACGGCATTTCGGTGCTCGAAGGCTGGCGCCGCGCCGGCCGCGCCATGCCGGTGCTCATCCTCACCGCGCGCGACCGCTGGAGCGAAAAGGTCCAGGGCTTCGACGCCGGCGCCGACGACTATGTCGCCAAGCCGTTCCATCTCGAGGAGGTGCTGGCGCGCATCCGCGCGCTGCTGCGCCGCTCGACCGGCCACGCCAAGAGCGAGTTCAACTGCGGCCCGGTCCGCCTCGACACCCGCACCGGACGGGTCAGCGTCGAGGGCAATCCGATCAAGCTGACCTCGCACGAATACCGGCTGCTGTCCTATCTGATGCACCATAGCGGCCGGGTGGTGTCGCGCACGGAGCTGGTCGAACACCTCTACGACCAGGACTTTGATAGGGATTCCAATACGATAGAGGTGTTTGTTGGACGCATCCGCAAGAAGCTCGGGGTCGACTGCATCCAGACCGTCAGGGGCCTCGGCTATCTCCTGACGCCGCCTGCCTGATGCGCGCCAACTCGCTCGCGCTGCGGCTGTTTCTCTCGGCGACCGCCTGGACCGTGGTGATCCTCGTCGCCACCGGCATCGTGCTCTCCTCGCTCTACCGCCACAGCGTGGAGCGCGCGTTCGACCGGCGGCTCGGCGTTTACCTGAAGACGCTGGTGGCCGACATCGCCTCTCCGGAGGAGCAGGCGTCGGACCGGTTTCCCCAATCCCTCGGCGAGCCGCTGTTCGAGCTGCCGCTGTCCGGCTGGTACTGGCAGGTCACCCGCCTCGACCCGTCCAAGCC
>DASZJC010000128.1:0-6819 GCA_035948495.1 Xanthobacteraceae bacterium
GCCTCTTCCTTGCGGCCGAGCGACCACCAGGCGTCGACCAGCCAGAAGCGGCAGATCAGGAACGCGGTCACCGGCATCCCGAAATCGTCGGCGCTGGCGTAGCGCATGACGTGCTTCTCTCGCACCAGTTCCCGCTCCATCGCCGCGACCGTGCTCACGAAGCGCGGATCGTCCGGCTCCACCACACCGAGGTCGGGCAGCAGCAATACGCTCGCGTCGAGATCGTCCGCACCGAACGCCGCGGTGAAGGCGGCGCGTTGCGGGTGCCATGCCTTGCTCAGCAGGGTGTCGTGGATCGGTTGGGAGATCGCGTCCCAATAGGCGGCCCGGTCGGCAAAGCCGAGGTGCGAGGCGATGGCGGAGAGCCGATGACAGCCGGCCCAGCACATCGCCGCCGAATGGGTGTGAACGCGGCGGCGGCCGCGGTACTCCCAAATACCGGCGTCCGGTTCGAGCGCGAGCTCCGCGGCCTTGGTGCCGAGGACCTCGAGGAGCCGGAACAGCGATTCATCGCCCGCGCGCGGCAACCGCCGGTCGAAGAACATCGGCATCGCCGCCAGGATGATGCTGCCGTAGGCATCGTGCTGGGCCTGGGCGACGGCCGCATTGCCGATGCGCACGGGCCCGTCGCCGCGATACCCGACGAGGTTTTCGCCGATGCGCTCGTCCATGGAATCGGTCGGCACGATGCTGTAGACCGGCCGCAGCATCTCCTCGCTGTTGGCTGCGATGCCCAGAATGAAGGAGATGAAGTCCTCCATGGTCTGAGTGGCGCCGATGCGGTTGAGCGCCTTCACCACGAAATAGGCGTCGCGCAGCCAGCAGAATCGATAGTCCCAGGTCCGGCTTGAACCGGGCGCCTCCGGAATGGAGGTGGTGTGCGCCGCGACGATGCCGCCGGTCTCCTCGAAATTGGAAAGCTTGAGCGTAATCGCCGCGCGGATGATCTCGTCCTGCCAATCGTAGGAGATCGAGAGATTGCGGACCCAGTCGAGCCAGTAATCGCGCGTGCGGTCGGAAAACTCGCGGCAGGTGGTAACGAGGTCGCTCGGGAACTGCTCGTCGGCCCCGAACACCAGATGGACCGTCCGATTGAGCACGAACGGGGCCTCTCGCTCGATATAGGACAAGGGCGCATCGGTCGTCAGGCGGATGACGGTGGTGCCATCGTGGTAGCGAATATGGTTGCTGCCGATCGAATAGCGCTCGTTGGGCTTGCCGTAGTCATGCGCCGGGCGAAACCGGATGGTGATGCGCGGCAACCCGGCGATCGGCTCAATGATCCGGACCAGTTGGGGAGGCCGGAAGACCCGGCCCAATTGACGAAACCGGGGCGCGAAATCGGTGACCCGCACGGCGCCGCCATGGCGGTCGGTCAGTACGGTCGAGACGATGGCCGTGTTGCGCAGGTAATCGGATTGGTATTCGACCATTTTGTCGAGCACCACGTCGGAGAAACCCTTGTCGTCCGAGCCGGAAAGCAATCGGCAGAAGATCGGATCGGCGTCGAAGCGCGGGAAGCACCACCACACGAGACGCGCCGTGGGATCGACGAGAGCCGCCGTCCGGCCGTTGCCGATGACGGCGAGGTCCAAGCCGTGATCGATCATAGCGGGCGGGTTCCGTCGCCGGCGGACAGGCGCTCCAGCCAGCGGCGCACCTCGCTCGGGGTGGCGAAGCAATAGGCTGTGCCGGGTACGTGGCGCCCAACCGAGAAGCCCACGCCCTCGAACTCGGGCATGACCGCGAATGCGGATTCGTCGGTGGTGTCGTCGCCGATGAAGACCGGGCGGCGGCCGGCGAATGGCTTGTGCTGCATCAGGATGCGGATGGCGGCGCCCTTGTGGAAGCCTGCCGTTTTGATCTCCAGGACCGATTTGCCGGGCAGAACCTCGATGGGCTCTTGCGGCCAGTCCGCCTGGATCGCGGCGACGGCCCGCTTGACCCTGCCTTCCTGCTCCGGCGCGAGCCGGTAGTGAACTGCGAGCGAGTAGCCTTTGTCCTCGACCAGGACGCCGGGGGCGCCGACGGCGATTTCGGCAAGTCGATCTCTGAGGCCGCCGTCGAGCGGACGGGCGCGATCGGCCTCCATTTCGCCCTCGGCCGAGACGCGAAGCTCCGCCCCATGGCCGCCGACCGCCGGCAGGCGCAGCGGCGCGAACAGAAGATCGAGATCGCCGAGCGAGCGGCCGCTGACGAGCGCCAGAGCGCCGCCGGTCTCCCGCCACAAGCGCGCCAACGTCTGCCGCAGCGACGCCGGCACGGTCACACCGCCGGGGGTCGGGGCGATGTCGAGGAGCGTCCCGTCGACATCGAGCAGGACCGCGAGTTCGCGCAGGTTCACGGCGGGCAGGGGAATGGCTTCGATCATGATCCCAACTCGGCGGGCCGCCGAATCTGCGTCTGAAACTACGGCCGCGATAAGACTAGTGTCCCGATTCCGAAGTTCGCATAACCTTGCTGGACCCTCTGATGCGAACTTCGGAATCAAAGGGACACTAGCAACTCTATGATTCTAGTGCCGCTTTTGAACCCGAAGTTCGCAACCGTACTTGCGGCGATGTGATGCGAACTTCGGGTTCGCGGCACTAGGGCAATTTGCGGCTGATGCTTGACTGCTTGCCGCGTAACGCTCGCCAGCCCGGCGGTCCCGGGCCGAAGCGATTTGCCCAATGGAAGGGAGTGTGCGTCAACACCACGGGAGATGAGCCCCCCGCTTGAAGTCGCCCCATACCCTGTTGCGGACCTCATGTTCAAGGGCCTCGAGGAAAGTCGGCTGCATGGTCCGGCAACCCGAATTGGGAGGGGCACAAGGCGGAGGATAATGCGCGAAACGGTATTTAGTTGCCGCTTCCGTTCAGCCTAAGGCCGCCAGAGGCCGCGCCACGTCTTCGAGCGGCTTGCGTTCGGCCGCGATCCCGAACCGCAGTTCCACCACGGCGGCGGCGATCATCAGGGCCGCGCCCAGGATGTAGCCGCCGAATAGGCTTGCGCGCGAGCCGGTGTCGATCAACGCGCCGAACAGCAACGGACCGATGACGCCGCCGGTGGCGGTGCCGACCGCAAAGAAGACGGCGATGGCGAGCGCGCGGATTTCGAGCGGAAACGTCTCGCTCACGGTGAGGTAGGCGGAGCTTGCCGCCGCCGAGGCGAAGAAGAAGATCACCATCCAGGCGATCGTCTGGGTCGTCGCCGAGGTGGCGCCGATCATGAAGAGATAGCCGCTCACCGCGAGCAGTATCCCCGACAGCGCGTAGGTCGCGCCGATCATCGGTTTGCGCCCGACGGTGTCGAACAGCCGGCCGAGCAGCGCGGGACCGAGAAAATTACCCGCCGCGAACGGCAGCAGGTACCAGCCCACGCGGTCGGCCGGAACGGCGAAGAAGTCGGTCAGGATCAGTGCGTAGGTGAAGAAGACCGCGTTGTAGAAGAACGCCTGCGCGGTCATCAGGGTGAGCCCCACGAGGGCCTGTCGGCGATGCAAGCCGAAGAGCGTCCGAGCAGCTTCGGCGAGCGGAGTGAACCGGCGGCCGCGCAGACGCACCCGCGGCAAGGGAGCGGATGGAATGGCCCGCCCGTCCCGGCGCAAACGGTCCTCGATCGCGCGCACGATCGCCTCCGCCTCCGCGGCTCGATGGTGCGTCATCAGCCAGCGTGGGCTCTCCGGAATCCACAGGCGCATGACGAATACGACGACCGCCAGGCTCGCCCCGATGAGGAACGCGGCGCGCCAGCCGATCTCCGGATTGATGACGGCCGGATCGAGCAGCACGAGCGAAGCCGCCGCGCCGGCCGCCGCGCCGATCCAGAAGCTTCCGTTGATCAGGAGATCGATGCGGCCGCGGTATCTCGCCGGGGTCAGCTCCTGGATGGCTGAATTGATGGCCGTGTACTCGCCGCCGATGCCCGCCCCGGTGAGGAAGCGGAAGGCGGCGAAGCTCCACAGGTTCCACGAGCCGGCGGTTGCCGCGGTCGCGGCGAGGTAGACCGACAGCGTCACGAAGAACAGCTTCTTGCGCCCGAGCCGGTCGGTCAGCCAGCCGAACAGCAGCGCGCCAAGGACCGCCCCGGCGAGATAGGCGCTCGCCGCGAAGCCGACGTCCGTATTGCTGAAGCGCAGGACCGGGCTTGCCTTGAGCGCGCCCGCCAGCGTGCCCGCGAGCGTCACCTCGAGTCCGTCGAAAATCCAGGTGACACCGAGCGCGGCGACGAGGAGCGTATGGAATCGTCCCCAGGGCAGTCGGTCGAGCCGGGCCGGCACGTCCGTCTCGACGATGTCGCCGGCAGCCTCATTGAGCCCGGCGGCGGGCGCGTCCGCTACGGCCATGACGGCTGCATGCGCCTATGCGCGATCCCGATGCGAGGCAGGCACACGAAAGCAAGGCCAAAACGCGGGCGGCCCGATCGCGATTCGCAGGAACACATTCATGCAACCCCCGATTCGTCGGGAAACGCGCGATGGCGCGGCAAGTTCCTGCAAGACCTCCCGCGCCGGAAGAGCGCGGAACTTTCGATATCCTGGCGAGTTAACAATACGAACGGATGGTGAAGGCGCCCCCTATGAGTCTGATACTGGTGTCGAACCGCGTCGCGCGCCCCAACGCGAATGAGCCGATAAACGGGGGATTGGCGGCGGCATTGCTGCCCGCGGTTACCGCATCGGGCGCGATTTGGGTGGGCTCCAGCGGCCGATTCCTCGAAAACGCGGAGAAACGCGAGCCGTTTGCCCAAATCGAGGCCCTCGGCACCGGGGCGCTTGCCACGGTCGACCTGCCGGGCCCGCAATATCGCGGCTTCTATCAAGGCTTCGCCAATTCGGCGCTGTGGCCCGTTCTGCATTCGCGCACCGACCTGATTCGTACCAGTGCCGAGGACTACGCGTCCTATTGCGAGATCAACGCCATCATGGCGCGGGCGCTGCTGCGTTTCGCCAAGCCGGACGCGATGTTCTGGATCCACGACTATCATTTCATGATGCTCGCCGCCGACTTGCGGCGGCTCGGCATCGAGCAGCCGGTCGGCTTCTTTCTGCACACGCCGTTCCCGGCGCGCCACACGCTCGTGAGCCTGCCGCACCATCGCGAACTGGTGCAGGCGATGCTCGCCTACGACCTCATCGGATTCCAAACCGACGAGGATCGCGCCAACTTCGCCGACTATCTGGTGCACGAGCTTGGCCTGTCGCTGCGCGCGGGCGCGGTCGCGACCGAGCGCGGCACGACCCGATTGGCGACCTTCCCGATCGGCATCGACGCCAGGGCGTTTGCCGATCGCGCCGCGCGCTCCGTCAACCGTGCAGAAGTCGCGCGCCTTCGCTCGAGCCTGCTCGGTGCCCGCCTGGTGATCGGCGTCGACCGGCTGGACTATTCGAAAGGCCTCGAAACCCGTTTCCGCGCCTTCGACTTGGCGCTGCAGAACGATCCCGCCCTCAAGCGCACGGTACGGCTGCTGCAGATCGCCGTTTTGTCGCGCAGCCAGATCGGTGCCTATCGGCAGCTGCAACGCGAGCTTGCCGCATTGGTCGGCGAGATCAACGGGCGCCATGCGGAGGTCGACTGGACCCCGATCCGTTATTTGAACCGGGGTTTCGGTCAGTCGGTCCTCGCGGGCTTTTACCGAACGGCCCGGGTTGGGCTGGTGACGCCGCTGCGCGACGGCATGAACCTCGTGGCCAAGGAATACGTGGCGGCGCAGGACCCGTCCGATCCGGGCGTGCTGGTGCTCTCTCAATTCGCCGGCGCGGCAAGGCAGCTCGATGCGGCGCTGCTGGTCAATCCGCATGACGTCGAGGCGATGGCGCGGGCGATCAAGGCCGCCCTGGTCATGCCGCTCGACGAACGGCGCGACCGGTGGGGCGCGATGATGGGCGTGCTCGAGGCTTCCTCACTGACCCATTGGTTCAGCACCTACGTCGCCGCCCTCAAGGCCTCGGGCGATGCCGCGCGGGCGCCGGATCGGCGCAACGTCGCCCGGCCGGCGTTCCGGCGCCTGCAGATGGAACCCGCCGCGGCGCCGGCTCTCTAACCTCCCGCCTAACCTTCACTTTGCGGTTCGGCGCATCGGGCCTGCCCGGTGCGATACCCATACATTTGCCGCAAGTGCCGTGTTTCACGGGGGTCCGGGCATTAGAGCATGGTCCCGAAAAAGCGTGCCCCGGACTTGTTCCGGGGTGCGTACCGGTTTCTCGCCTGCGCGAAGCCCTGCGAGCGTTCGTTCGTTTGGCTCGATGCTTCGGCGGGCGAAGGCAGGTCGGAAAAGATCATGCTCAAGCTATGTTGCATCAGGAGACCCATGGCTATCCTTCGGTTGGCGGCGGGCGCAGCAGTCCTGCTCGTCTGGGTTTTCGGCCAAGCGGCAGTGGCCCAAGGGGTCGCTCCACCTCAGACCGGGACGCCTGCGACCGGCGCGCCGGAGAGCGCTGCCCCTGTTCCGCCGGCTGAGATTCCGGGAGTTGCGCCGCCGCCGATCACGGCGGCACCTGTTCCGCCAGTCATCACCGCGTCACCCGTTCCGCCCGTGGTCGAGGCCGCCCCAGAAGCCGCGAGCGACGCCCCTCGCATCGAGTGGGAAGTCAAGAACCGGTTTCGCCTGTTCCGCAGCGAGCGGGATTTCCAGCGCCATGTTGCCGCCTACCGGGCCGACGGCGTGCTGGCGGCGGAACACCGGCTCGAGCGCGACACCGGCGGGCGCGGCTGGGCCCGCACCATGGTCGGCAGCCTGTGCGTCGATGCGGCCGGAAACCTCAACGAAACCTGCACCCGCGACGGCGTCGCCGAAAACTACCTGGCGCCGGACGATCACCGCATCGGCGCGGTCCTG
>DASZJC010000129.1:0-3281 GCA_035948495.1 Xanthobacteraceae bacterium
GCGCCGTTGGATCGAGCATTCGCGCTCGCCGAGATGGATCACGTGGCCGTGCTTGTCGCCGAGGACCTGAATCTCCACGTGGCGCGGATCCACGATGAACTTCTCGATGAACACGCGGTCGTCGCCGAACGAGGACTTCGCCTCCGAGCGGGCGCGGGCAAATCCCTCGGCGACCTGCGCCTTCGCGTGGGCGACGCGCATGCCCTTGCCGCCGCCGCCGGCCGAAGCCTTGATCATCACCGGATAGCCGATCTCGTCGGCGATCCGCAGCGCGTGCTTCTCGTCCTCGATCACGCCGAGAAACCCCGGCACGGTCGAGACCTTGGCGCGCGCCGCCGCCTTCTTGGAGGCGATCTTGTCGCCCATGGCGCCAATCGCCTTGGCATTCGGCCCGATGAAGACGATGCCGGCCTTGGCCAGCGCTTGCGCGAACGCCTCGCGCTCGGACAGGAACCCGTAGCCGGGATGCACCGCCTCGGCGCCGCTCGACCGGCACGCCGCGACGATCTTCTCGATGACGAGGTAGCTCTCGGCCGCCGCCGGCGGGCCGATCGGCACCCCCGTGTCGGCCATTTCGACGTGCAGCGCGTCCTGGTCGGCCTCGGAATAGACCGCGACCGTCTCGATCCCCATGCGGCGCGCCGTCTTGATGATGCGGCAGGCGATCTCGCCGCGATTGGCGATCAGGATGCGCTTGAACATGCCGCCTGGGGCTCCGTACCGGCCAACCGAGAGCATGATCCCGAAAAGTGGACACCGGTTTTCGGAAAAGATCATGCTCCAATAAAGTGGCTTTGCGGCGCGGGCCGGGAATTGTCAAATTCGGCCAAGCCACGTTCCCGGCTGTCAGGGCCGTGCAGGGCGCTTTAACGGGTCCGGGCGACCTGATACACATCCCCCTCCTCCACCGGATCGGACAGGCTCATGAACGCGTTCGTCCGCGGCGCGCACGACAGAGGGTGCCGATGATCCTGCGGGACATCGCCGCCGCCCTCTCCGCGTCGGTCGACGGCGACGGGAGCATCGAGATCGCGCGGATCGCGGCTCCCGCCGAGGCGACCGGCCGCTCCGACCTCGCTTTGGCCATGACGCCCGACACCGTCGCGGCGCTTGCGCACACCAAGGCGCGCGCCGTCGTGGTCGCCAGCAAATCCGCGGCGCCGCTCGACCGCTTCGAGGCGGTCATCAAGGTCGAGCGCCCGCGCCGCGCACTCGCCCTCCTCACCCGATTGTTCGACCGGCCGGTCCACCGCGGCCCCGGCATTCATCCGACCGCGGTCGTCGCCGCCGACGCGCAGATCGCCGACGGCGTCGCCATCGGGCCGCTGAGCGTGGTCGGCCCACGCGCGCGCATCGGCGCGGGCACCGCCATCCTGGCGCACGTGACCGTCGGGGCCGACGCGGTGATCGGGCGCGACTGCCTGCTGCACCCGGGCGTGCGCGTCGGCGACCGGGTCGTGGTCGGCGACCGGGCAATCCTCCAGCACAATGTCAGCCTCGGCGCCGACGGGTTCAGCTACGCGGCGCCGGTACCGGGCGATCCGCAAGCCGGTCGCGGCGAAGACTCGGCCGCGCCGCCGCGCATCAATTCGCTCGGCACCGTCATCATCGAGGACGACGTGGAAATCGGCGCCAATTCCGCAGTCGACCGGGCGACCCTGACGGCGACGCGCATCGGCCGCAACACGAAGATCGACAATCTCGTGCAGATCGGACACAACGTCGCCATCGGGGAGAATTGCCTGATCTGCGGCATGGTCGGTATATCGGGCAGCGTGAAGATCGGCGACCGCGTCGTGCTCGCCGGCGGGGTCGGCATCGCCGACCATGTGACCATCGGGTCGGACGCGATGATCGCCGGCGGCTCGGGGGTCGGCAGCAACGTGCCGGCCAAAGCGGTCATGGCCGGCTATCCGGCGGTACCGCGCGAACGCGCGTTCGAGCAGGTCAAGTACCTCGCGCGGCTGCGTGCGCTGTTTGCCGAGGTCGGCGACCTGAAAAAGCGCATCGCCGCGCTCGAGCAGGCCAAACAAGCATAGAGCATGATCCGGAAAAGTAGGTACCGGTTTTCGGAAAAGATCGTGCTCCAACAATAGCCTCGGCAACGAGGCAACACTTTGAGAAAGGCGTCGCGATGGTCGATGTGGCAAACGGCGTGATCGAGCTCGTTGCCGGCAAGGTCCGAAACAAACAGGGCCCGCTGCAAATGTCCGATTTGCTGGAAAGCATCGGCCTGGAATCCCTCGACGTGCTCGAGCTGACGTTCGCGATCGAAGAGAAATTCAACATCGAAATTCCGTTCAACGCCAACACCGAGTTTAACTTCAAGACGGTGGGCGAACTGGTCCACGCCGTCGAAGGGCTCGTCGCCAAGAAGACGGCGTCGGCGTGAACCGGGTCGTCGTTACCGGGCTGGGCACGGTCGCGCCGGTCGGGCTGTCGACGCAGACCTATTGGGAGGCGCTGGCGGCGGGGCGATCCGGATTCGGGCCGCCGACGATCTTCGCCGCCGATCGGCTGAACACCAAGGTCGTGGCGGAGGTGAAGGGGTTCGTCCCCGCCGACCACTTCGACGTGCGCCAGATCGGCTTTCTCGACCGGGTCTCGCAATTCGCCGTGGTCGCCGCGCGCGAGGCGATCGCGCAGTCCGGCCTGTCGTTCCGCGACGGCTTGGGCAAGCATACCGCCGCCATCGTCGGATCGGGCATCGGCGGCCAGACCACCCAGGACGACAATTTCAAGCGCATCTACGGCGAGAACGCGACGCGGGTGCATCCGCTGATCATTCCGCGCGCCATGCCGAACGCGCCGGCGAGCCAGATATCGATGTTCTTCGGCATCAAGGGGCCGACCTATGCGGTCTCGACCGCCTGCGCCTCGGCCACCCATTCGATCGGCCAGGCGTTCCATCTGGTGCGTGGCGGGGCCGTCACCTGCGCGGTCGCCGGCGGGGCCGAAGCGCAGCTCACCACCGGCACGGTGAAAGCGTGGGAAGCGATGCGGATTCTCGCGCCCGACACCTGCCGGCCGTTCTCGCGCGACCGCAAGGGCATGGTGCTCGGCGAAGGCGCGGCGATCCTGGTGCTCGAAACGCTCGATCATGCCGCCGCGCGCGGCGCCGCCGTGCTGGCAGAGATCGTCGGGTTCGGCATGAGCGCCGACGCCGGCGACCTCACCGCCCCCGACCCGGACGGCATGGTGCGCGCGATGACGGCGGCGCTCGCCGACGCGGCGCTGGCGCCGGACGCGATCGACTATGTCAACGCGCACGGGACCGGGAC
>DASZJC010000130.1:0-3898 GCA_035948495.1 Xanthobacteraceae bacterium
TCGATCAGGACGCATCAGCCCGGCGCTCCACGCATGAGCCGCACCCCAGTCGTGGGCCACGAGGACGGCGCTGGGAACCTTCAGCGCATCGAGCAGACCAACCAGGTCACCGGTCGTTTGCAGCGGCGTGTACAAGGCTGCGTCCGCCGGAGCTGAGCTGCGTCCATAGCCGCGCATGTCTGGAGCAATTGCTCGATATCCGGCTGACGCGACGGCTCTCATCTGTCGGCGCCACGTATAGCCGGTATCCGGAAAGCCGTGGCACAAAAGAACAGCGGGCCCTTCCCCTTGCTCAGTTACGTGCAAGGAGATGCCATTAGTAGCGATGTCGTACTCCTCGAGGCCATCGTCGCCTGCGGAACTTTCCGCTTGAGCCATTTGACCCAGCAGCAAGCCTGCACCGGCGGCAGTCCCACTCGCGAGGAAAGTGCGGCGAGAAATGGCCGGCATGGAACTCACATGCTTCTCCCTGGCTGCTGCGACGCCCAGCCACAAGCCGCCGACGCAATCCAGCAATGCCTTCCTAGTGTCCCGATTCCGAAGTTCGCATAACCTTGCTGAGCCTCTGATGCGAACTTCGGAATCAAAGGGACACTGGCAACTCTATGATTCTAGTGCCGCTTTTGAACCCGAAGTTCGCAACCGTACTTGCGGCAATGTGATGCGAACTTCGGGTTCGCGGCACTAGGCGGCCGCTTGCGCCAGCGCCTCGACGACGCCGTCGACGACCTCCTCGACCAGCAGTTTGTCGTCGCCCTCGGCCATCACGCGAATCACCGGCTCGGTCCCGGACGGCCGCACCACCAGGCGGCCCTGGCCGTCGAGCCGCTTGTGCGCGACGGCGATCGCCGACTGCACGCCGGCGTTCTCCAGCGGCTTGCCGGACTTGTAGCGCACGTTCTTCATGATCTGCGGCAGCGGATCGAAGCGGCGGCAGACCTGCGAGACCGGCCGGTTCTGCCGCTTGACCACCGCCAGCACCTGCAGCGCGGTGACGAGGCCGTCGCCGGTCGTGGTGTAGTCGGACAGGATGACGTGGCCGGACGGCTCGCCGCCGACGTTGAAGCCGTGCTCGCGCATGTGCTCGAGCACGTAGCGGTCGCCGACCGCGGTGCGCGCAAGCGAGAGGCCGATGCCGGCGAGGTGGCGCTCGAGGCCGAGGTTCGACATCACGGTGGCGACCACGCCGGGCCGGGCGAGGCGGCCGTCCTCCTTCCAGCTCTCGGCAACGACGGCGAGCAGCTGATCGCCGTCGACCAGATGGCCCTTCTCGTCGACCAGCACCACGCGGTCGGCGTCGCCGTCAAGCGCGATGCCGATGTCGGCACGCATCTCGCGCACCTTCTGGCACAGCGCCTCGGGCGCGATCGAGCCGCAGTCCTTGTTGATGTTGAAGCCGTCGGGCTCGACCCCGATGGAGATCACCTCGGCGCCCAGTTCCCACAACGCCGCGGGCGCGACGCGATAGCCGGCGCCGTTGGCGCAATCGACCACGACGCGCAGCCCGTCGAGGTCGAGCCGGCGCGGCAAGGTGCGCTTGGCGGCTTCGATGTATCTGTCGTGCACGCCGTCGATGCGCCGGGCGCGGCCGAGGTCGGCGCTCTTGGCGAGCCGCTTGGTCACGTCGGCCTCGAGCAACTGCTCGATGCTGCGCTCGCGGTCGTCGGAGAGTTTGTAGCCGTCCGGGCCGAACAGCTTGATGCCGTTGTCGTCGTACGGGTTATGCGAGGCGGAGATCATCACGCCGAGATCGGCGCGCATGGAGCGCACCAGCATGGCGACCGCGGGCGTCGGGATCGGGCCGAGCAGGAGCACGTCCATGCCGACCGAGGTAAAGCCGGCGACGAGCGCGTTCTCGATCATGTAGCCGGAGAGCCGGGTGTCCTTGCCGATGACGACGCGGTGGCGGTGCTCGCCGCGCTGGAACATCAGGCCGGCCGCCTGGCCGACCTTCAAGGCCAGCTCCGGCGTGATCGTGCCGTTCGCCCGGCCGCGAATGCCGTCGGTGCCGAAATATTTGCGAACCATCGGTCCCCCCTCTCGCCGCAAACGTCGTTGGCCGTTGGCGCCCGACGCGCGTGCTGGAAAAGCCAAGCCGGACGCGGGCACGGATATTATGGCGATCCCGCGCCGAAAAGCTTCAAAAAATGTGAGTAAAGGTTACATCGCGGCCTTCGGCCCGCCGTCTTAGGCCCCAGGACCCTGGTCCGGGTCGACGGAAGGCCCGAAAGAAGCATATATTTTCGCGATTGCTGCAGCAGGTGGAACCGAGCATGTCGCCTTACCACGTGACCGCCGAATGGGATGATGAAGGTCAAGTCTGGGTCGCTTCAAGCGACGACGTGCCCGGCCTTGCGACCGGCGCGGATACGTTCGAGGCCTTGGTCGAAAAGCTGAAGGTCGTGATCCCGGAGCTTCTGGTCGAGAACGGGGTTCTTCCCGCAGGCACCGGTAGTGTCCCCTTTGAAATCAGGGCTGAACGCACCGAGTACGCACACGTTGCCTGATGGCCGACAACTACACGCCCCGCGTCAAGTTACTCTTGCGGACAAACGGCTGCGCGTTCGTTCGGCACGGCAAAGGCGACCACGAAATCTGGCAAAGTCCGATCAACGGCCGCCGATTCATGGTGGACAATAACATCAAATCGCGGCACTGGGCGAACTACACGCTCAAACAGGCGGGGCTGCCAAAGGCGTTCTGAACGCGCGGCCCTTGCGGCGCGCCGTCAAGCCTGCGGCTGCGGCTCCAGGCCGGTCTCCGGGCGCGGGCGGCCCTTGCCGGCGGTCGGCACCGCGGAGGAGCGCGGAGCGGCCGGCTCGCTCACGCCCTCGCGCATCGGCGGCTTGCCGTCGAGCAAATCCTTGATCTCGTCGCCCGACAGCGTCTCGTATTCGAGCAAGCCCTTGGCCAGCACCTCGAGGTGGACGCGCTTGTCGGTGAGAATTTGCTGCGCCTCGGCGAAGCCCGCCTCGACCAGCCGCTTGATCTCCGCGTCGATCTTCTGGACCGTCGCCTCGGAAATGTTCTGCTGGCGCGCCACCGAATAGCCGAGGAACACCTCTTCCTGGTTCTCGCCGTAGGCGACGGTGCCGAGTTCGTCGGACAGGCCCCAGCGCGTCACCATCAGGCGCGCAAGGCGGGTGGCCTGCTCGATGTCGGAGGCGGCGCCCGAGGTCACCTTCTCGCGCCCGAACACCATCTCCTCGGCGACGCGTCCGCCCATCATGATGGCGAGGCGCGAGGTCATCTGCTCGCGGCTCATGGACAGCTTGTCGCGTTCCGGCAGCTGCATGACCATGCCGAGCGCGCGTCCGCGCGGGATGATGGTCGCCTTGTGCACCGGATCGGCCGCCTTGACGTTGAGCGCCACGATCGCGTGCCCGCCCTCGTGATAGGCAGTCAGCGCCTTCTCCTCCTCGGTCATGATGAGCGACTTGCGCTCGGCGCCCATCATCACCTTGTCCTTGGCGTCCTCGAACTCCTGCTGGGTGACCATGCGCTTGTTGCGCCGGGCCGCCATCAGCGCCGCCTCGTTGACCAGATTGGCGAGGTCGGCGCCGGAGAACCCGGGCGTGCCGCGCGCCGTGGTCTTGAGGTTGACGTCCGGGGCGAGCGGGACCTTGCGCACGTGCACTTTGAGGATCTGCTCGCGGCCGACCACATCCGGATTGGGCACGATCACCTGGCGGTCGAAGCGGCCGGGGCGCAGCAGGGCGGGGTCGAGCACGTCCGGGCGGTTGGTGGCGGCGATGAGGATGATGCCCTCGTTGGCCTCGAAGCCGTCCATCTCGACGAGCAGCTGGTTGAGCGTCTGCTCGCGCTCGTCGTTGCCGCCGCCGAGGCCGGCGCCGCGGTGGCGGCCGACCGCGTCGATCTCGTCGATGAAGATGATGCA
>DASZJC010000131.1:0-2290 GCA_035948495.1 Xanthobacteraceae bacterium
CCGGAGAGGATCATCACCGGCCGCTCGGCGGACAACCCGCGCGCGATCAGCGCCTGGGCGAGGCCGTCGACCAGCCGCCGCGCGTCCGCATAGGTGAGCGTGCGCCAGCCGGCGCCGGCGCGCTCGGCGAGGAAAACCCGCGTCGGCTGCGCTGCGGCGGCGGCGCGGAACATGCGGGCGAGGCTCGGGTCGTGCGGTGCAAGCGGCACAGCCGAGCGCAGCAGCAGGCTGCCGTCGGCCGCGCGCTCCCAGCGGATGTCGGGCGCCGCGAAGGCGATCGGCCGGAACGGGGGCTTGGCGCCTTCCGCCCGGCGGGCGGATCGTGCGGTCATCGGGTGCCGTCCTTCGGGTCTCTTGCGAGCCCATCTTGCACGATGGCAAGTTACCCCTCCCGCAACCGGCAGGACAGGGTGATGAACGACACCAGCGCTTCGGGCGGCCCGGCGGTCACCGCCGCGGTTCTCGTCATCGGCGACGAGATTCTGTCGGGCCGCACCAAGGACAAGAACATCGGCTACATCGCCGAATACCTCACCGCGGTCGGCATCGACCTCAAGGAAGTGCGGGTGGTGGCGGACGAGGAGGACGCGATCGTCGCGGCCCTCGACGCGCTGCGCCACCGCTACACCTACGTGTTCACCACCGGCGGCATCGGCCCGACCCATGACGACATCACCGCCGACTGCGTCGCCAAGGCGTTCGGCGTGCCGATCGACTACGACCCGCGCGCGGTCGCGGTCATGCGCGAGCGCTTCGCCGTAGCCGACCTCAACGCGGCGCGCATGCGCATGACCCGCATCCCGCAGGGCGCCGACCTGGTGCTCAACAAGGTCTCCAAGGCGCCCGGCTTCTGGATCGGCAACGTCATCGTCATGGCCGGCGTGCCGGCGATCATGCAGGCGATGCTCGACGACGTGGCGCCCAAGCTCAAGACCGGCGCCAAGATGCTGTCCGCGACCGTGCGCGCCGACGCGCGCGAGGGCGACATCGGCACCGAGCTGGGCGAGGTCGCCAAGGCGCATCCGGCCACGACCATCGGCAGCTATCCGTTCTTCGACGACGCGCGCGGCCCCAATACCAACATCGTGGTGCGCGCGCGCGATGCCGCGACGCTCGCCGCCGCCAAGGCCGCGGTCGAGGCCATGCTCGTGCGGGTGAAGGCGACGTTGTAGGGCGGCAGGCGCCGCCGGGGGGAACGCGTGCAGCAGCCGGCCGAGAAGGCGTTTCCGGTCTCGTGGGACCAGTTCCACCGCGACGCCCGCGCGCTTGCCTGGCGGCTGACCGACGCCGGCCCGTTCGAGGCGATCGTCACAATTACCCGCGGCGGGCTCGTCGCCGCCGCGATCGTCGCGCGCGAACTCGACCTGCGACTGATCGAGACCGTGTGCGTCGTCAGCTACCAGGACTACAAGCACCAGGGCGAACTGCACGTGCTCAAGGGCGTCGCCGATTCGGTCGCCCGCATCGGCGGCGGGCAGGGCGACCGCGTGCTGATCGTCGACGACCTGGTCGACACCGGCAAGACCGCGCAGATCGTGCGCGCGCTCCTGCCCAAGGCGCATTTCGCCGCCGTCTACGCCAAGCCCATGGGCCGCCCCATGGTCGACACCTTCATCACCGAGGTGTCGCAGGACACGTGGATCTATTTCCCCTGGGACACCGGGCTCGCGTTCCAGCCGCCGATCCGCGCGGGCGGCGCCTGACGTCAGCCGCCCAGATACGGGCGCACGTCGAGCGCCGAATTGATTCTCCAGGCGAACACGCGCATCTGCGCGTCGAGACTGCCGGCGAAGGTCGGATCGAACAGGTACGCGGCACCCAGGAAAGCGGCAACGGCCATCAGCTTGGTCATGGGCGGCCCCCGGTTGTTGGACCAGCCTCCAGTCTCGCCACCACCTTTGAAGCCCGCGTTGCCGCGCGTGGGGCAATTCAAGCCCAATTGGCCGAAAGCACGCGGCGAAGTCGGCCTAAAGTCGCGGCGCATTTGCCGTGAATGCGATCGAGTTTTGGCTGCCCGCTTGTTCCGGCTTGTTCCGCGTTGATCCACCTGAGGCCTCGGTTCTCGGTTTGTGCATTGCACAAAACGCGAATGTCTCGGCGCCTGGGCCATTTCCACGTCTTTGGTGTGCATCGCGAGAGGCGGCGTGTGCTCCCGCTGCTTGTATTTTCGTTGATATTTACAAGCGCCAGCCTCGTTCCCGTTGCGGCGCAGCATAGGATTTCCGCCGGTGGGGACATGGCTCGGCGGGCCCGCGCGCCGCAATTAACAGGAATCTACAGGGGCCGATCT
>DASZJC010000132.1:0-3302 GCA_035948495.1 Xanthobacteraceae bacterium
TCGACCTTTCTCGCCTATGGGCTCGGGTTTTTGGCGCGCCCGCTCGGCGGCATCGTCATCGGCCGCATCGGCGACACCCGCGGGCGCAAGGCGGCCCTCCTCATGACCATTTTGCTGATGGCGATCGGCACGGTGCTCATCGGCGTGCTGCCGACGTTCGAGACGATCGGGTATCTCGCGCCGCTGCTGCTCGTCCTCGCCCGGCTGTTGCAGGGATTCTCCGCCGGCGGCGAATGGGGCAGCTCCACCGCCTTCATCGTCGAATGGGCGCCGCCGGCCGAGCGCGGATACTACGGCAGCTTCCAGCAGACGAGCGTCGTCGCCGGCCTTGTCCTCGGCTCGGGCGTGGCCGCGGCGCTCAACACCGTCATGACGCCGGCCGACATGGGAAGCTGGGGCTGGCGCGTTCCCTTCCTGCTCGGCGGCATCATCGGGCCGGTCGGGCTCTACATGCGGCGCGCGATCGACGAGACGCCGGCCTATCAGCGCATGGCGGACGCCTCGGCCGCCGCGCACGAGCCGAACGAGGCGTGGCTGCTCGCCGCCCGCGCGTTCGGGTTCACCATCGTGTGGACGGTGTGCTTCTACATTCTCTTGAACTACATGCCGACCTACACGCAGAAATACATGAACATCAGCGCCTCGCAGGCGTTGTGGGCGAACACGATCGGGCTTTTCGTCCTGGCCGTCGCCATTCCGGTGATGGGCAAGCTGTCCGATCGGATCGGACGCAAGCCGCTGCTGCTCGGATGCTGCGCGGCCTTCATCGTGCTGCCCTATCCGGTCTTCAGCTTCCTGGTCTCGGGCGCCTCGTACGGGTCGCTGATCGCGGTGCAAATCCTGTTCGCCCTCCTGATCTCCATGTTCTCGGGGCCCGGACCCGCGGCGATCGCGGAAATCTTCCCGACCCGCGCCCGCTCGACGTGGATGACGTCCGGCTATGCGCTGGCGGTCGCCATCTTCGGCGGGTTCGCGCCGTCGATCTCGATCGCGCTGATCGAGGAGTTCAAGTCGCCGCTGGCGCACACCTACTATTTGATCGCCGCCGCGATCGTATCGACCGCGGTGATCTGGACCTTGCGCGAGACCGCGCACGAGGAACTGGGGTGAGCGCAGGCCGGCCGTGCACATCGCGTTCTCAAACAAACGGGTGATCGTGGCGGGCGCCGCCCGCGGCATCGGCCGCGCGATCGTGACGGCGTTCGCCGAGCGCGGCGCCGCCGTGTGGGCGGGCGACCTGATGGATGAGGAACTCGCGCCGCTTGCCGGCCCATCCGGGAGCGGCATGGTGCACACGGCCCAAGTCGACGTGACCGACCCGGCCTCGATCGCCCGGTTCGTCGGCACGGCGGCCGGCGACGGCGCCGTCGACATCCTGGTCTACGTGGCCGGCGGCGTGCGCGGGCAATCGGCGCAGCCGATCGAAGGCGTGTCGCCGCAGGACTGGCACGCCATCGTCGATGCCAATCTCACCGGCGCCTTCCTGTGCGCCCGGGCGGTTGCGCCGGGCATGAAGCGCGCCGGGCGCGGCCGCATCGTCACCATTTCGAGCCGCGCCGGGCTCGTCACCAGCCTCACCGGCATTGCGAGCTACGCGGCCGCCAAGCACGGCCAGCTCGGGCTCGTCAAACAGCTGGCGCAGGAACTCGGGCCGTTCGGCATCAACGTGAACTCGGTCGCGCCCGGCTTCATGGCGACGAGCCCGGACTACGAACGGCAATGGGCGAGCTATTCGCCCGAGTTCCGCGCCGCCTTCGCCGACCACATCGCCATGCGCCGCATGGGAACGCCGCAGGACATCGCCTACGCGGTCATGTTCCTTGCATCCGATTACGCATCCTGGATCACCGGCCAGGTCCTGCCGGTGACCGGCTCGCCGCTGGTTTAGTTGGAGCATGATCTTTCCCGAAAACCGGTACCCACCCCGGATCAAGTCCGGGGCAGGCTTTTTCGGGATCATGCTCAGAACAGGAGGAAGCCATGAACGAAGCCGCTCAGAACCTCGAGCCGTGGCAATGGCCGGAAGAACACTGGCGCGGCTTGGTCGATCACGTGCGCGCCGGCCGGGCATTGCGCCCGGCCGCGTGGAAGGACGGCGCGCGCTGTGCGCTCGCGCTCTCCTTCGACAGCGACCACGAGACGAACGAGCTGCGCGAGGGCGGCAAGTCGTTCGGCCGCATGAGCTGGGGCCAGTTCGGCAACCGGCAGGGCGTGCCGCGCATCCTGGAAATCCTCGAGCGCCACTCGGTGCCGGCGACCTTCTACGTGCCGGCCGTCGCCGCCCTGCTGCACCCGGACGAGCAGCGCCGGGTGGTGGCGCAGGGCCACGAGATCGGCATCCACAGCTGGATCCACGAGCTCAACTCGGTCCTCTCCTACGACGCCGAGCGCGACATCATGCAGCGCTCGGCCGAGGCGCTGGAGAAGATCACGCAGGTGCGGCCAGTCGGCGCGCGCACCGCCTCGTGGGATTTCAGCCCGCATACGTTGCGCATCACCAAGGAAATGGGGCTGCTCTACGATTCCTCGCTGATGGCGGACGTCGACTGCTACGAGCTGATGCTCGACGGCGAACCGACCGGCGTGGTCGAGCTGCCGGTCGAATGGATTCGCGACGACGCGGTCTACTTCATGATGCACCGCTTCCAGTCGCTGCGGCCGCACACGCCGCCCCAGGCCGTGCTCGATATTTTCCTGCGCGAGTTCGACGCGGCCTATGCGGAGGGCGGGCTGTGCCAGCTCACCATGCACCCGCACATCATCGGCCACCGCTCGCGCGTGTGGATCATCGACGAGGTCATCCGCCATGCCAAGGCGCGCGGCAGCGTGTGGTTTGCCACCCACCGCGACGTGGCCGCATGGGCGAAGGCGCACGCGCAATAGATCATGTTTAGCCCGGCGCGGGGGCCGCGCGGGCGTGACGCCGGGCGGCCAGCGTCCTGATGCCGTAGGCGACGGCTCCGCCAACGATCAGCACGCCGACCGAGACCAGCGGCCGATACCACAACCAGGCGATCGCAATTACGATCGGCGCGACCACCGCGGTGACCAGCAAGGCCACGACGCCCGTGCCGGCGCCGATGACATTGCCGAGGAACGGGATCACGTCGGCGAGGACGACCAGCGGCCGCATCATCAGCATCCACCCGATGAACATCGCCACGACGCCGACGAGCCGGAGAACCCAGGCGAGGATGCGATTCTCCTCCTGTGCCGCCTTGAACATGTCGCCGGCCGAGAGCGTCCCGGGGCGCACCAGCAGCAGCCGATCGCCGGCCTTGGTCTGGTATTCGCCGAAGTCG
>DASZJC010000133.1:0-4802 GCA_035948495.1 Xanthobacteraceae bacterium
CGGACGCAGGCCCTCGATGCCGGCGGCGTGCCGGCCCACCGCGTCGTCATGCCGGGCTCGGATCGCAACCGCCATGTGCTCTATCTGCACGGCGGCGCCTATGTGCTGGACATCATATCGGCGCATTGGAACATGGTGGCACGGCTGGTGCGGTACACCGGATGCTTGGCAGTTGTTCCGCTCTATCCGCTGGCGCCCGAGCACACTTGGCAGGATGCGTTCGGCCTCGTCGTGCCGCTCTACGAAAGCCTGGTGGCGCGGCTCGGGCGCGAAAACGTCATCGTGATGGGGGATTCCGCGGGTGGCGGGATGGCGCTGGCGCTGGCCCAGCAACTGCGGGTAAGCGTGATCACGCTTTTTCATGGCCTTGGTTGCAAGCTTTTTGATTGTTTGTTGTGCGTGGGGATCGGAGTTCCGACGCGATTGAGGATGCCGTCGTGCTCGCGGCCGTCAAGGACGCTTCGCGCCGCTGGCGCGGTGGCCCGAAGGCGGGCCATCCTTGACTGCCGCTGCGCGCGCCGGCACGTGAGGCGCGCAGGTCGGGATGGAAGGATGGTGCCGATCGAACAGAAGGATGGCACCGCAGCGGCAGTCGGGCGATGCCGTGATGTTAGGTGCGCCGGGCATGCGGCGCGGAGAGGTCTTGATATACTTCCCGCTACCGCTTCCGCCACGCTGTAGAGAGAGCCGGAAGTGGAAGCGGGCAGCCGCCGCGATGTCGTGCTGCCGATTGTGCCTGTGTTCCCGGCTCGATTGGGGTGCGGGCGCTGTCAGCAACCGGCGAGACAATAGCCTTGGTCGGACTTGCCGAGGCGGCCGGCGGCGGTGAGGGCAGCGAGGCGCTCGTAGAGGGTGGCGGTGCGGACGCGGCACCGAGCGCGCAGTTCGGCAAAAGGCAGCGGGTGGTCGACGCCTGTGAGTGCGGCGGTGATGCGCTCGTCGACGGAACTGGGCGCTGCTGTTTGCGGGGTTCGCGGTTCGCTGACTTCGAGCGCGAGGGCGTTGGTGCGTTGAGCGAGTTCGAGCGTGACGCTGGGCATAGCCGGAGCGGCGCGGTGCTCGACGGTCAGGGTGATATCGCCGCCATCGCGGGGATCGCGGTTGCGGCGGAGGTAGAGGTTGGAATCGCCCCAGGCATGGAACTCGGAGGAACCGCGCAAGGCCTGGCCGGCGCGGACATGACCGGCGCCCTTCTTGGCGTGGTGGACGACGATGACGGCGATGCCGTGGCGGCGTTGCAGTTCGCGCAGATAGGCGAGCAACGGCGCCACCTCGCCGCTGGCGTTCTCATCGATGCGGTGCAGACGCACGAAGGGATCGAGGACGAGCAGGCGCGGCTGCAATTCGGCGACGGTCTCGTCGAGGCTTTTGCGGTCGGCCTCAAGATCGAGCCGCACGGTGGGTGCCGTGATCACCTGGACGTCGAGATCGGCGAGCGCGAGGCCGGCGGCGGCGCAGATGCCGTCGAGCCGCCGGCGCACGATGTGGAGCGCATCCTCGGCGGCGTAGAGCAGAACGCGCCCGGCGCGTGGCACGGCGAAGCGACGCAGGCACGGGACTCCGGCTGCGACCGCGACGGCGAGGTCCAGGGCGAGGAAGGATTTGCAGCATTTGGGCTCGCCACCAATGATGCCGACCGCCTGCTCGGACCACAGGGAGGTGACGAGCCAGCGCTGTTCCTCGGCGCGATCGGCGAGGCGCCAGGCGGGCTCGACCGGCAACAGGCTCATCGTCGTCGTCCGGTTGCGGTCCTGGTCTCGGCAGGTGGCGGGGAGCACGTCTCCAGGAACAGCTTCTCATCAATCTGCCGGGCCTCGCGCTCGGCGGCGTATACGAGCAACTCGCCGGCCATGTTCATAAGGGCGCGCAGGTTGCCCTGGGCGTGATCGCACAGCGTCGCGATCAGTTCCGGGGTCATCAGCTTCACGGCGCCGGCCTTGTGCAGCGCCTGCTTGAGATACTCTTGGAGCTCTTCCGGGGTGGCGCGCTCGATCGCCAGGCGCACCCTCATGCGGCTCGCGAGGGGGAGGAACTCGTCTGATCGCAAGCGTTCGAGGAGCCGTCCGTCGCCGGCGAGCACGACCGTGAGCAGGATGTGGGAATCGAGCCTGGTGGAACACAACAGGCGCAGCTCGGAGAGAACGGTGGACAGCATCTCCTGCGCCTCATCGACCAGCAGCACCGGCCGCGCCAGCGAGGCATCGATGTGGTTCTGCCAGCGCTCGCGCAGCACCTTGGCGCCGGCCCAGCGGTTGTGGGGGCGCAGCTCGACGCCGAACAGGTCGCCCATCTCGCGATAGAAGTCGGCGAGATTGGCCTGCGGCCGGCTGCACACGCCGACCTTGACGTCACGCTGCTCCGAGAGCCGCTCGGCGAGAAGGCGTAAGGTGACCGACTTGCCGGCGCCGGAAGCGCCGGTGACGAGGGCGAAGCCGCCTTCGCCCACCAGTTGCTGGACGCGCCAGCAGAACGACTCGATGCGCCGCGTGACATGGAGCGCCTCGACCGGCACGTCGGGCGCGAACGGATTCCATTTGAGGCCATAGAGCGCGAGCATCTTCTTGTTCACGTGTCGTCTCCATCTTCATTCTTCGGCAGATAGGGCGGCGGCAGCCCGGTGGCGGCCTGGCGCTCGATCAGCCGGGCGAGCAGCGGCGCGATGCCGGTCGCCGGCTTGACGTCAATGGGCTCGGGCGAGATCGGATCGAGGGTACGGCGCAGGCCGCTGGCGTTGCGGGTCTTGTCCTGGGGATAGAGCCGGGACAGCACCTTGCCGGTGCGTTCGTCGACGAGGTGGACGAGGCCGAGATCCCAGCCGGCGTAGCGGACCTCAAGCCGGGACAAATGCCGGTAGCGGTTGGGAATCTCGAAGCGGCGGCCGTCGATCACGACGGTGCCGTCGCTCTTGCGCTGCAAGCGGTGATCGGTGCGCGTGAAGGCGAGGCGCAGCGTGTCGCTGTCGGGGCTCGGCCGCGTCACCTCTGGACCCGCGAGGAAGCGCGTGATGGGGGCTTCGCCGATCTCGGAATGGACCTTCCGGTTGTACTCGTACTCGACCCAGGCCTGTGTCGCCTCGTTGAGGACCGCAAGAGTGAGATCGGGGACATCCTCCAGCATGGCGATGAGCCGGCCCTCGACCGGACCCCAGAACGCCTCCTGCTTGGCGTTCTGGTAGGGGCTATAGGGCAGCGTGGTGTGGTGCAGGATGCCGAGCCGCGTGAGCCCCTCGGTGATCTCGGCAGCCGTCATGGCTGGGCCATTGTCGCTCAGGCCGGAGCGCGGCAGTCCGCGCTTCTGGAACGCCTGCGAGAGGCCATGCGCGACGATCTCCGCCGTCTCGGCCAGATACCACTGCAGATGACAGGCGAGCCGGGAGCGATCGTCCAGCACGCCGAACAGGATCGGGGTCTGCCACTCGCCGCGCGGGGTGAGCACCTTCCTGGAGCCGTGGTGACAATCCCAGTGCCATAATCCATTCACGTACGCGGCCTCGTAGCTGCGCACCTCGCGATCGAACAGCCGCGCCTCGGCGCGGTCGGCCCCTGCGGTCTGGCGCGACGTGACGCGGCGCCGCTTGCCGAGACCGTTCGCCTTCATGAAGCGGCGCAGCGTCGCGTAGGACGGCACCGGATTCAGATCGGGCCTGGTCTCGGCGAGCACCATGAGATTGTCGTAATGGAGCTGGACGCTCCAGTTCTTGTGCGCGGCGTACTGTGCGAGCACGACCTGGCGCGCCGCGTCGCTCATCGCGGGCTGCTGGCCGGCATCGGCGCGCAGCTTGCGGCGCAAGACGCCGACCGGGTCGCTGCGCTCCTTCAAGGCGCGGTAATACCACCGCTCGATGGTAGAGAAGCCGAAGCGGACAGGATCGCCCGTGATGGGGTGACGCCACTGGCGCTCGGCAAGCGCCTCGATCTCGGCGCGCAACTCGCCTTTGGGCGGCGGCGCCGCCAATATCTGTCCGATCACGGAGAAGCGCAGGTGCGCCCACCGCTCATGGACTCGGGGACCTCGTGCCTGCCGTGTCACGCCGGCGCTCCTCTGGATCGGGCGCGCGGACCGTAGATCGAGAGCTGGTTTGCTGGCGACGAGCAACCTTTGCGGATTTGGGAAAGCCGTTACGGAGCTTGCATCCGACCTCCTGTGAGCGGCCCCATGAAGCGCAGCAGCGCGACGAGACGGTCGGCGTCGTCACCGGCGAAGCGTTCGATGAGTGCGGCCGGCAGCCGGTTTTGATCGACCGGCGGCATGAACCTGGCGCGCGCGATCCGCCAGAACGATGTCGTGGTGAAGCTGTCACGCCACCACGTGCGCCAGCGCTCGACGGTGTGGCGATCGACGCCGATCGCCTCGGTAAGTTCCCGCATGCGCCGCGCCGTCGCGCCATGCCGCAGGATCGCAATCAGCACCACGATCGCGGCGATGTAGACCTTGGGACCGAGGAAGCGCAGCGACGGCGGCGTCGCCCGCGATCGACAGCCGTCGACGGCGCAGCAGAAGCTGAAGCGCCGGTCGTGCTCGCGCCCGAGGCGGCACGGCCGGCCACGCGGCTTGCGCCAATACGGAGCGGAATGAACAACACCGCTACATCGCGCGCAACCCGCGCACCTTGCCGTGTCGGCGAGGTCGCGATCATAGGCGAGCAACAGCTCGTGGAATGTGGCGTCGGCCAACAGGTCTCGGTACAAAGGATGCGTCCTCCTCGGCTCGAAGGTGCTGACCACAATGGCCAAGCTCGGACGCAATGATCCCTGCCACTGCGGCAGCGGCAACAAGTACAAGAAGTGCTGTCTTGCCAAGGA
>DASZJC010000134.1:0-3063 GCA_035948495.1 Xanthobacteraceae bacterium
CCGCTCCAGGGCCAGCTTGAACGCCACGTCCGGGACCGCGAAGCCGCGCTCGCGCGCGCGCGTCAGGAAGTCGGTGACATAGGCGTCGAGCCAGGCGTCATCGCCGCCCGCCGACCACAGGCCGAACGACCCGTTCGATCCCTGGCGCGCCAGGATGCGGTCGATCGCGTCGCGCACGCGCTGGTCGATCGCATCATCGAGCGCGAGATGCGCCTCGGCCGCCAGCTCGTTCACATAGAGCAGCGGCATGGCCCGGCTGGCGATCTGCTCGGAGCAGCCGTAAGGATAACGGTCGAGCGCCTTGAGCAAGCTCGCGACGTCGAGCGCGGTCGAAGGCCCGATCGAGAGCGCCACCGCGCCGGTGCCGGGCACGAGATCGGCGATGAGGTCGCTCGAGAGCGTGATGCTCTCGCCCTTGGCGATCGGACGCACGGTGCGCCGCGTCAGCGTCTGGGTCGCCGGCTTGACGGCGAGCGCATAGGTGCGCGCGAGGTCGAAGTTGCCGGGGCCGTTGATGCGTACCGTCACCGTGCCGCTGCCAGCGGCCGTTGCGCTGAGCGGCAGCGAAACGCCGCCGCGCGTCTTGGCGGCGAGCTTGAGCGTCTGCGTCGCCCCGTCTGCGACCGCGAGCGGACCCTCGGCCGTGACCGCCACGCGATAGTCGCCGGCGGCGCCTTCGACGTTGTCGATGTCGAGCCGCAAGGTCCCGCGATCGCCGGTCAACAGAAAGCGCGGCAAGGTCGCGGTCAGCACCACCGGATCGCGCACGATCACGTCGCCCGCGGCACGTCCGACTTTGTCCTTGCTCCACGCCACCGCCATCACCCGCACGGTGCCGGCAAAGGCGGGGATGTCGAAGCGCACCTCGGCGCTGCCGTCCGGCCCGACGGTCACCAGGCCGGAGTAGAGCGCGAGCGGTGGCTGGGTCGGCGGCGCGCCGTTGAGTTCGCCGCCCGCGTCGCCGCCGGTGCGAATTTGCCCGCGCGTGCCCTGCATGCCGTCGATCAGCTGGCCGTAGAGATCGCGCAGCTCCGCCGACAATTGGCGCTGGCCGAGGTAATAGTCGTCGGGCGCCGGCGGCTTGTAATTGGTCAGGTTGAGAATCCCGACGTCGACCGCGGCGACCGCGATCCTCGCGTCGTCACCCGGATTGAGTCCGCCGAGCTTGACCGGAACCCGCAAGGTCCCGTTCGGGCGCATCACGTCCGGCAGCTTCATGTCGACGCTCAGCGTGCGCGCCGCCCGGTCGATCGAGAACCACTGCACGCCCATGGCGCGGCCGGGCAAGCGGCTCGCCGCCACATCGAGCGGCCGCCGCAGCGTCGCCACCACATAAGCGCCGGTGCCCCAGTCGCTGCCGACCGTGAGGGGCAGGCGCGCCACGCCCGCCGGCACGTCGGTATTGGTTGTCGTCAGCAACCGATCGCCGATGACCGACAAGGTCACCTTGCCGGCCGCGCGCGCGGTCACCGCCACCGTCATGGTGTCGCCGGGATGGTATTCCGGCTTGTCCAAGCCGATCTCGAGCACGTCCGGCGTATCGGCCGATGCATCGGCGTACCAGCCGGCATCGAACTGGACCGACGTGGTCGGCCCGTTGCGCTCGTCGGTCGTAACCTGCAGCCGATAGCGGCCCCACGTCACCGGGAGCGCGATGCGGCCGGGCTTGTCGGGCGTCACGTCGATGCGCCCGTCGGCGGCACGGCTGGTCGACTGGACCGGCTCGTATTCCCAGCGCCCCTCCTGGCGGTACCACTGATAGCGCTTCTCGATCTTCAGAAGCTCATAGTGCAGACCGCCGCGGCTCTGCAGCTTGCCGTCCGGGGCGGCCACCACCACGTCGAAGCCCGCCGTCTCGCCCTCGCCGAGCGAGCGGCCGGAGAACAGCGGCTTGACGCCGATCATGCTGGCCGTCGGCGTGATCGGCAGGGTGAGCTTGCGTTCGACCGCGCGGCCGCCTGCCTCGCTCATGCGCACGACGATCTCGGCCTGAAGCGGCCGGGTCGAGGCCGGCACGTCGGCGAGCGCCACGGAGAAGCGCGCCTTGCCGGCCGCGTCCGTCGTCGGCAAGTCCGCCAGCGGCTTGCGCTCGGCCTTGGCCTCGTCGTCGGCCATGCCGAACTGATAGCCGGGCAGGCCCGGACGCTCCTTGGCCGGGACGATCGCCAAATCGCCTTCGAGGTCGAGGCCGGAAGCAGGCGCGCCGTAGAGGAAACGGCCGTCCACCGTCACCTCGGCGGGCGCGGTCTTCGCGAGGCTGGTGCTCGATGAAGCGAGATCGAACTCGATCCGCTCGGGCACGTAGTCCTCGACCATGAACGTCGTCTCGCCGACCGGCGGTCGCTTCGGGTCGGTCAAGGCGTGCACGCGCCAGGTGCCGGTCGAGGCGGAGGCGACGATCGGCACGCTGAGGCTGCGCCCGCCGGCGCCCTGGTCCGGCAGCACGGCGCGGCGATATTCGACCCCGTCCGGCCGCTCGATCACGAGGGTGAGCGGCACGCCGAGCGCGGCATAGCCCTGCCCGTCGCGCAGCAGCGCGGTCACCTGCACGGTTTCGCCGGTGCGATAGACGCCGCGCTCGGTGTAGACGAAGGCGTCGAGCCCGCTCGCGGCCGGACGGCCGGCGACGCCGCGATCGGTGAGATCGAAGGCCGGGCCCCTGAGACTGAGGAACGCGTAGTCGCCGCTGGGGTCGGAGGCGACGATCAACGCCGGGGCGAGCCCGCCTTCGCCGCGCGCAAGGCCGGGCTCGAACCGCGCGGCACCGGCCGCGTCGGTGGTGCGCGCCGCCAGGGCCTCGTTGTTGCGGGCGACGAGGCGCACCTCGATGCCGGGCTTGAACGCGGTCGTCGCCAGCGAGTTCACGAAGACGGCGATGCCGTCGTTGCCCGACGTGGCCGCGAGCCCGAGGTCGGAGACGATGAACCATTGGGTCGCGATCTCGTCATAATTGTTGTCGGCCTTCGGCCCGGCCGGTTGCGCGGCCATGACGTAGACGCCCGGCTTGAGGTCGCCGACCGCCTCGCCGATCGGGAACGCCGTGGTGACGTCGGCGTTGAGCGT
>DASZJC010000135.1:0-2730 GCA_035948495.1 Xanthobacteraceae bacterium
CGCATCATCACCGCGGAGACCCGCGCCGAGATGCGCCGCATCCTCGCCGACATCCAGTCGGGCAAGTTCGCCAAGGACTGGATGCTGGAGAACCGGGTCAACCAGACCTCGTTCAAGGCGATGCGCGCCAAGATGGCCGCGCACCCGGCCGAGCAGATCGGCGAGAAGCTGCGCGGCATGATGCCGTGGATCAAGCAGCGCGCGCTGGTCGACCGCAGCAGGAATTGAGCGGCGAAAGTAGGGCGCATTAGGCCGGAGGCCGTAATGCGCCGAGGCTGCCGGGCGGCGCAATACGCTTCGCTATTGCGCCCTACGGTCATTCGCCCTTCTTCTTCTCGATCTCCCCCCACAGCCAGCGCGCCGCCTCGCCCGGCGAGGCGCTGCCGGTCGCGCGCAGGTTCGCCGCGCGCATGAGCTTCACGTCGATCGCGCCGACGAGCGGTGCGAGCGCGGCCGCGAGCGCGCGGTCGTCCGCCCGTTGCGGCGCCACCAGCAGGATAGCGTCGTAGGGCGGGATCGCGCGCTTGGGATCCGCGAGCACGATGAGATCGTGCTGGGCGATGCGGCCGTCGCTGGTGTAGGCGGCGATCACGTCGACCTCGCCGGCGGCGACCGCCGGGTACATGAACTCCGGCTGCATCTGCCGTTCGCGCGCGAAGCTAAGGCCGTAGACGCGGCGGACCGCCGCCCATTCCGGCCGGGCGAAGAACTCGTAGTCGCCGGCGATCGAGAGGCTGGGCGCGCGCGACGCGAGATCGCCGATCGAGCGGACGTCGAGCGCCTGCGCGCGCGCGCGCGTCATGGCGAGCGCATAGGCGTTCTCGAACCCGAGCGCGCCGGGCATGGCGATGCCGCCGTCCCCGGCGAGCCAGGTCTTGACCTCGGCGAGCACTTCCTCGCGCGGCCGCACGTCGTCGCGGTGCAACTGGTTCGCCCAGATCGTGCCGGAATAGTCGACGTAGACGTCGATGTCGCCGGCCTTGAGCGCGTCGAAAATGACGTTCGAGCCGAGCCCCTCGCGCCGGCTCGCGGACAGGCCCGCCGCCGCGAGGCGCTGCTCGATCAGCGCGGCGAGGATGTACTGCTCGGTGAAGGTTTTCGCGCCGATGACGTAGGTCGCGTGCGGGCGCGCGAGAGTGGGCGCGAGCGCGCCGGCGACGATCAGCGCAAGCCCGAGCGCGCCGAGCGCCGTGCGCGCGCGGGCGCGGCTGCGCACGCCGCTTTCCATCAGCGCGAGGAGCTGATCGACCGCGAGCGCGAGCGCGGCGGCGGCGCCGCAGCCGAACAGCACGAACACCCAGTTCTGCGTCTGCAGGCCGGTGAAAATATAGTTGCCGAGGCTCGCCTGGCCGATCGGGGTCGACAGCGTGGCGGTGCCGATCACCCACACGGCCGAGGTGCGGATGCCGGCCATGATCACCGGAACGGCGAGCGGCAGCTCCACCATCGTCAGCGATTGCCGCGCCGTCATGCCGACCCCGACCGCCGCCTGCTTGACCGCCGGATCGATGCCCATGAGGCCGGTGACCGTGTTCCGCAGCACCGGCAGCATGCTGTAGAGCGCGAGCGCCAGCACCGACGGCAAAAAGCCGAGGGCGGAAAACCGCAAATCGAGCCAGCGTTCGGTGAGCGCGGCGACGCCGAGCAGCAGCGGATAGAACAGCGCGAGCAGCGCGAGGCCCGGCACGGTCTGCACCAGGCTGGCGAGGCCGAGCAGCATGCCGCGCAGCGCCGGCCGGTGCGCCGAGGCGATGGCGAGCGGCAGGCTGATGGCGAGCCCGAGCACGAGCGCGGTCACGCTCACCAGCACGTGGCTGCCGAGATAGCCGGGCAGGAGCCGCAGCGCGTCGGCGACCGGGCCGCTCATGGCGCCGCCCCGCGGTCCATCAGCGCGGCGAGCCGTTCGGCCTGCCGGCGCGGCGTCGCCATCAGCTCGTCGACGTAGTCGCCGTGCGCCCCGGTCATCAGCGCGTGCGGCGTGCCCTCGGCGATCACCCGGCCCGCCCGCATCACCGCGATGCGGTCGGCGAGCAGCACCGCTTCCAGCATGTCGTGGGTGATCATCACCGTGGTGAGCCCGAGGCCGTCGTGCAGGCGCCGGTAGTCGCGGCCGATGGCGTCGCGGTTGATCGGGTCGAGCGCGCCGAACGGCTCGTCCATGAGCACGATGCGCGGCTGGGCCGCGATGGCGCGGGCGACGCCGACCCGCTGGCGCTCGCCGCCGGAGAGCTGGTGCGGGTAGCGCTCGCGCTGGCCGCGCTCGAGGCGCAGGAGGTCGATGAGCTCGTCGACGCGTGCCGCGCGGCGCCGCGCGTCCCAGCCGAGCAGCCGCGGGGTGACGGCGATGTTCTCGGCGACCGTCATGTGCGGGAACAGGCCGACGCCCTGGAACACGTAGCCGATGCGCCGGCGCAGCGCGACCGGGGAGGCGGCGCGCACGTCGGCGCCTTCGACCTCGACGGTGCCGCTGGTCGGCTCGGCGAGCCGGTTGATGAGCTGCAGCAAGGTCGTCTTGCCCGAGCCGGACGGGCCGACGACCGCCAGGAACTCGCGTTCGGCGACGGCCAGCGCCACGCCGTCGAGCGCGCGCACGCGCCCGTCCTCGTAGGTCTTGCTCACGTTGGCGAACGCGATGGCGGCGGTCATGGGCAGCTACCCAAGCTTGTTCCCCGGACGCGGCGCAGCGTGGAGCGAAGCGGAACGGTGCGCCGCTGATCCGGGGTCCAGACC
>DASZJC010000136.1:0-2281 GCA_035948495.1 Xanthobacteraceae bacterium
GATCACGCTGCGCGATCCCGCCCGGCCCGAGGACGGCTGCGGCCTCGCGGTCCTCGCCATGGGCAAGATGGGCGCGCTCGAGCTCAACTATTCGAGCGACATCGACCTCATCGTCGCGTTCGATCCGGCGCCGACGCTCGCTCCCGAGATCGAGCCGGCGCCGTTCTACATCCGCCTCACCCGCGGCCTGGTGAAGCTGCTGCAGGAGCGCACCGTCGACGGCTACGTGTTCCGCGTCGACCTGCGCCTGCGTCCCGATCCCGGCTCGACCCAGATCGCGATCTCGACCGCCGCCGCGCTCGCCTATTACGAGAGCATCGGCCAGAACTGGGAGCGTGCGGCGCTGATCAAGGCGCGGCCGTGCGCCGGCGACCTCGCCGTGGGCGAGGCGCTGCTCAAGGAGCTGGTCCCGTTCATCTGGCGCAAGTACCTCGACTACGCGGCGATCGCCGACGTGCACGCGATGAAGCGGCAGATGCACGCCTATCGCGGCCACGACGAGATCGCGGTGGAGGGCCACAACATCAAGCTCGGCCGCGGCGGCATCCGCGAGATCGAGTTCTTCGTGCAGACCCAGCAGCTCATCGCCGGCGGCCGCCATCCCGAGCTGCGCGGACGCGAGACTCTGGCGATGCTCTCCACCCTCGCGGCCGGCGGATGGATCGGGCCTGAGGCCGCGCGCGACCTCGCCGACGCCTATTGCTTCCTGCGCCAGGTCGAGCACCGCCTGCAGATGATCGCCGACGAGCAGACCCACGTGCTCCCCTCCGACCCGGCCGCGCTCGGCCGCTTCGCCCGCTTCCTCGGCTTTGCCGGGCGCGATCGCTTCGCCGCCGCGCTCATCGAGCGCATGCGCAAGGTGCAGCGCCACTATGCGCGGCTGTTCGAGGACGCGGGGGCGGCCGGGCGGCTGCGGCTCGATTTCCCGGCCGAGGTCGACGACCCGCGCACGCTCGATGCCCTGGTCGGCCTCGGCTTCAACAACCCGCTCGAAGCCTCCGCCACCGTGCGCCGCTGGCTCGCCGAGGACATCCCGGCGCTGCGCGGCGAGTTCGCGAAAAGCCATTTCGCCGAGCTGCTGCCGCTGCTCGTCGCGCACGTCTCGTACGGCGAGAATCCCGACCGCACGCTTGCCGCCTTCGACCGCTTTCTCGCCGCGGTGCACGGCGGCGGCCGCCTGTTCTCGCTGCTGCTGCGCAACCCGGATCTCGTCGCGCTGCTCGCGCTTACGCTCGGCACCGCGCCGCGGCTTGCCGACATCGTCGCGCGCCATCCCCAGGTGATGGACGCGCTGATCGATCCCGCGTTCTTCGGCGCGCTGCCCGACGCAGCGAAGCTCGCGGCCGAGTTCGAGCGCTCCTCGCTGCAGTCGCTCTCGTACGAGGATTTCCTCGACCGCGCCCGCTCGTTCGGCCAGGAGCACATGTTCCTGATCGGCGCGCGCATCCTCTCCGGCACCGTTTCCGCCGAGCAGGCCGGCGTTGCCTATGCGCGGCTTGCCGACGTGCTCATCGGCGCGGTCCACCGCGAGGTCGAGGCCGCGTTTGTCGCCGTGCACGGGCGCCTGCCGCAGCAGCAGAGCGCGGTGCTGGCGCTCGGCAAGCTCGGCGGGCGCGAGATGACCGCCGGCTCCGACCTCGACCTGATCCTGGTCTACGATTTTGCCGGCGAGCATCCGGCCTCCGACGGCCCGCGCCCGCTCACCGGCTTCCAGTATTTCGCGCGGCTCACCCAGCGCCTGATCAGCGCGCTCACGGCGCAGACCAACTACGGCGCGCTTTATCAGGTCGACATGCGGCTGCGGCCGTCCGGCCGCTCCGGCCCGGTGGCGACGCAGATCGACGGCTTTCGCGCCTATCACGCGCACGAGGCGTGGACCTGGGAGCACATGGCGCTGACGCGCGCCCGTGTCGTGTCGGCCTCGCCCGGTTTCGCCGCCCGGGTCGAGGCGGTGGTGCGCGAGACCCTGTGCCGCGCCCGCGATCCCGCGACGATCGCCGCCGACGTGGCGGAAATGCGCCGCGCCATCGCGCAGGAGAAAGGCGAGGGGGAGCGTTGGGACCTCAAATACGCGGCGGGCGGCCTCGTCGATCTCGAGTTCGTCGCCCAATATTTGCAGTTGGTGCACGCCGCCGAACGGCCGGAGGTGCTCGACACCGCGACCGCGCGCGTCCTCGACAAGGCGTGGGCGGCGGGCCTGCTGGCGGCGCAGGACGCCGACGTGCTGCGCCCGGCGGCGCGGCTCTATCACAACCTCACCCAGGTGCTGCGCCTGTGCCTC
>DASZJC010000137.1:0-4725 GCA_035948495.1 Xanthobacteraceae bacterium
TAGCCGCGATAGGTCATGTAGACGTGCTGCTTGTCGTCGGTCTCGAGCGTAAGACGCACGTCGAGCTGCAGCACGCCGTCGCGGCGCAGCAGCAGCCAGTCGCCGCCGCCGTCGAGCACGCGGCCCTTCATCTTCGGTCCCTCGAAGGTCCCGCCCGCCACGCGCGCGATGCGCCGGCGCCCGTACGGCGTCTCGCCGAGATCGAGGATGGACGGCACGTCGAGCACGATCTTGAACAACAGCTCGGTCTTGATCTCAGGCATGGCGTTTCCTCCCTCAACCGGTATTCTACCAGCGCCCTTCGCGGCGGCGACCCGGTGGGTACGACGCCGTCTTCCCCAAGTCCACCGCCAACACGCAACACCGGCACCACGCTCCAACAAGACTCCATCGGGAGGCGAGACATGCAAATCGGATTCATCGGCCTCGGCACCATGGGCGCCAGCATGGCGGCCAACCTGCAGAAGGCGGGCTACAAGCTGGTCGTCCATGACTTGAAGCGGCAAGCGGCGTCAACGCACATCGCCAACGGCGCCCAGTGGGTTGAAACGCCGCGTGAGGTCGCCGCCGTTTGCGAGGTGATCTTCACCTCGCTGCCCGGACCGCCGGAGGTCGAGTCGGTTGCGCTCGGCAAGGATGGGCTCATCGAAGGCATCGCCAAGGATGCCGTCTATTTCGACCTGTCGACCAACGCCCGCTCGCTCATGCAGAAGATCCATGCCGCGTTCGCCGCCAAGGGCGCTCACGTGCTCGATGCGCCGGTGAGCGGCGGCCCGCGCGGCGCGCTGACCGGCAAGCTCGCGCTGTGGGTGGGCGGCGACCGTGCGGTGTTCGACAAGCACAAGACGGTACTCGACGCGATCGGCGACCAGGCGCGCTACATCGGGCCGATCGGCCAGGGGACGGTGGCGAAGCTCGTGCACAATTGCTCGGGTTACGCCGTCACCGTCGCGATCGCCGAGGCGTTCACCATGGGGGTGAAGGCCGGCGTCGACCCGCTCGCGCTCTTCGAAGCGATCCGCCAGGGCGCCGGGGGTCGGCGGCGCACCTACGACGCGCTGATTGATCAGTTCCTCCCGGGCATCTATGACCCGCCCGCCTTCGCCTTGCGCCTCGCTCACAAGGACGTGTCGCTTGCGACTGCGCTCGCGCGCGAAGTCGGCGTGCCGATGCGGCTCTCCAACCTCACGCTCGAGGAGATGACCGAGGCGATGAACCGCGGTTGGGGCCAGAAGGATTCGCGCATCTGCCTGATGCTGCAGCAGGAGCGCGCGGGCGTGAAGATCGCCGTCGACCGCGGCGCCCTGCGCCGCACGCTCGAGGCCGACGCCACCACGGCGATCGTGCCGAAGATTGCGTAGCGGCCTCACCGGCACGCGCCGCAGGCCTTCTCCAGCCGCTCGCATTGGGGCGCGCCGGCTTCGCTGCGCCGGCACGCGGCCGCCATCCGGCCGGCAAATGCGCACAGCCGGCCGGTGTCGGCGCAGAACGAGACCTCGCCGGCGCGGGTCGCGATATCGCGCGTGACCTCCGGCTGCGCCAGCAGGCCGTCGATGTCATCCGCGGTCAGGAACGCATCGCCGGTCACGGACGCAATGCGCAACGCGATTTCGCGGTCGCGCGCATCGGGCGAGCGCGCCAGGCGGTCGAATTGCTCGCGCCGCTCCACGTCGCCGGGCGCGTCGCGCGGGCGTACCGTCGCAGCGTCGAGCCCAAGGCGGTCGAGCAAGAATGCCTGCGGACTCGGCTTGGGGTTTTGCCGGTCGCTGAACGCCATCGGCGTGAAGCCGAAAACGGTCAGGACCGGCGGCACCATCGGCCACGTGCCTTGTGCCTGCTCCCAGTAGCCGACGAGCTCGTCCTTGCGCCCGGTGCGCGTCCAATAGAGCTCGTAGGGCGTGAGGTCCGACGCGAACGTGTCGCGCAACGAGAGGTGCCAGCGCTCGCCGATGTTAAGCGTCAGGCCTTCGCCGGGCGCCGCCGGCACTTCATCGTCGATCGCGCAGGCGACGAAAGCGGCCCACGCCCGCCGCACCGCCATCACGTCGGCGCCCTTGGTGTGGGCATTGAGGCAGCGGGGCGACCGCGCGTAGGCGATGCGTTTCCACGGCCCGCGGTCGCGGTGGCCGGTTTTGTAATCGTTGACGTAGATCGCATCGAGCGCGCCGATCTCGACCAGCTCGTCCTGCCACGGCGCGCGCTTGCCCCAGACCACCAAGCTGCGTGGGGGATCGTTCGGCCGCGCGACGCCCGCAAGCCCTGCGATCTGGGCGCGCTGGCGCTCGTAGTCCAGCTGTCCCGTCACGAAGCCGCTCGCGTACCAGGCGACCGGGAGCGCAGCGAGAACGCCGAAGGCGGCGCGGGAGGCGGTCGCACTGTCCGGCCGCAGCGCGAGCCAGCCGAGGCCGATGACCCAGGCGTAGAACAGCGCGGCCGGGACGATGTAAAAGAAAAGCTCCATGGCCAGTGATCAGTGATCAGTGATCAAGTTATCAGACGTGACATGCGGGATCGCCCTTCTGATCACTGGTCACTGATTACTGATCACTGATTCCGCATCAGCTGTTCGAGCCCCGTCGCGGTCGCGACCGGTGGGGTCCAGCCCAACCGCAGCAGCGCCGCCGGATCGGCGACGAGCGGGGCGGCGAGGCGCTCGTAGGCGTCTGCTCGTCCGGCCGCCCGCAGCACTGCCGCCAGCATCCATGGCGGCACCGGAACGAGGCCGGGCCGGCGGCCGAGCCCGCGTCGCATGGCGGCGACCATCTCGCCGACGGTGAGCACCTGCGGGTCGGCGGCGATCAGCGGCCGCTGCAGCGGGGCTTCGGCGTTGAGCACGCAATCGACCGCCGCCGCGAGGTTGTCGAGGGAAAGCAGCGATCGCCGGGCGGTGAGCGCGCCGAACGGCAGCGGTAGGCGCGAGCGCGCGAGCCCGATCAGCCGCGCCATGTTGCCGGTCACGCCGGGCCCGTAGGCAAGCGCCAGGCGCAGCGCCACCCAGTCGAGCCCGACCTCCGCCAAGCCTTGCTCGGCGGCGAGCTTCGAGCGCCCGAACGGGTCGGTCGGCCGCGGCTCGTGCTCCTCGGTGAGAACGCGCGGATCGGTCGGCCCCGCTTGCGCGCGGATCGACGACAGAAACACGAACCGCCGCACCCCGGCCCGTTGCGCCGCGCGCGCCAGGCCGATCGTCGCCTCGACGTTGAGCACGCGATAGTCGTCCTCCGGCCGGCCGGAGGCGGCGACCGACAATCCGGCCGAGTGGATGATCGCGTCGACCCCGGCGAGCGCCGAGGCCATGTTCTGCGGCCGCGCGATGTCGCCGATGACCGCGCTGGTGCAGTCCGCCGGCAGCATGGTCGGCCGGCGCAGCAGCACGCGCACGTGATAGCCGCGCCGCGTCAGCTCGCGCAGCAGGTGCTGCCCGATGAATCCGGTGCCGCCGGTCACTGCGAGGCGGGAGCTGGCCATGCGCGTTCCGCTTCATCAAACAGCAGCCGTCAGGAACGATCAGACGGCGTCCAATGTCACCCGTTTCCCCACACGTCGCGCGCCACCTCGACGATGCGCACGAGCTTTGCTTCCTGATCCGCTTCGTTCAGCGCATTGCCTTTGATCGAGCTGGCGAAGCCGCACTGCGGGCTCAGGCCAAGTTGCTCGATCGGCGCGAACTTGGCTGCCTCTTCGATCCGGCGCTTGAGGCCGCCGGCGCTCTCGAGCCGCGGATCCTTGCTCGACACCAGGCCGAGCACGACCTTCTTGCCGCGCGGCAGGAACCGCAGCGGCGCAAACGAACCGGCGCGCGGCGTGTCGTATTCGAGGAAATAACCATCGACGTCGATGCGGTTGAACAGCACGTCCGCGACCGGCTCGTAGCCACCTTCCGCCATCCAGTTGCCCTCGCGGTTGCCGCGGCACTGGTGCAAGGTGACGGTGACGCCGTCCGGCAGCGCCGCGATCACCTGGTTGGTGCGTTCCGCGTACTCGACCGCGAGGCGGTCGGGGTCGTTGCCCCACTTTTGCACGGTCGTGCGGTAGAGCGGATCGCACAACACCGCAAAGCTCGTGTCGTCGAACTGGATGTAGGTCGCACCCGCCGCCGCCAATGCGGCGACCTCCTGGCGATAGGCGGTCACGACGTCGTCCCAGAAATCCTCCACGCGTCTGTAATGTCCCTCGCACACGCCTTTGTCGCCGCCGCCGTGCATGTGCAGGATCATCGGTGCCGGGATCGTCACCTTGGGGGTGCGGCGCGTGTTCGCCTTGAGGAACGCGAAGGCGCGCACGATCGGGCTGTCGCGCCAGCGGATCGGCCCGTTGATCCACAGCCGCGACGCCGCCTGCTGGGCGCCGCTTTGGTTGCGCCACGCCACGTCGGTATTTCCGGCGCGGTCGGCCGCGAGCCCGTCCCAGTTCATGATCAGCTCGAGCCACCAGCTGCGCCGGCGGAACTCGCCGTCGGTCACCGCGTTTAGCCCGGCGCGTTCCTGCATGGCGACCGCGGCGCGAATGCATTCGTCCTCGATGCGCCGCAGGTCGGGGTCGTCATGCGGGCCGAGATGCCGGTCGGTGGTCTGCGGCCCGAGGTGCCGCTCGCGCGCGAGCTTGAGCCGCGGCGGCCGCAGCAGGCTGCCGACGTGATCGGCCCGGAAGGGCGGGAGGGGGGCGGAATGCGTCCTAATTTTGCCAGTTCCCTGGAGAGAATCTATTGTAGCCGATGCCGGTCCTGGC
>DASZJC010000138.1:0-2495 GCA_035948495.1 Xanthobacteraceae bacterium
GGCGGAACGCCGAACCAGCGTTCATGCAGGCGCGCCATGGTGCCGTCCTTCTTCATGCATTCGGTGGCGAGCTCGAGCTTGTTGCGCAGCGCCACGTTGTCCTTGCGCACCGGCGTCGCCCACACCAGACCCGTGCTGTAGAGATAGGACAGCTTGATCGCCGGGTTGTTCTTGGCCGCCCAGGCCGAGGCGGTGTTGCCGGCCACGTTGGCATAGGCGCGCCCGGAAATCACCGCCTGGACCGCGTCGGTGTTGGTGCCGAACGACTCGATCGTCCAGCCGATCTTGTCGGCGAGATCGCGCGCCCAGGAATCATAGGCCGAACCCTTGTTCACGGCGATGATCTTGCCCTTGAGCTCTTCCAGCGCCTTGATGTCCGGCGTGTCCTTCTTCACCACGAACTGGAAGTCGGTGTTGAGATAGCCCTCGGTGAACAGCATGTTCTCGGCGCGCTCCTTGGTCACCGTGGTGGGCGCCGCGATGAAATCGTAGGTGCCGGCCTGAAGCCCGGGCAGCAGCCCGGAGAACTGGGTGGCGTCGATCTCGACGCCGCGGTGCAGCCGCTTGCCGATCTCGTTGGCGAGGTCGACGTTGAAGCCCTCGATGCCGCCGGACAGCTTCGGCATGGCGTGCGGCGCGAAGGTCGCGTCGACACCGGTCCTGAGCGGCGGCTCCAGGGCCGGCGCCGCGGCGGCGGCGGCCAGCAACACGGCCGCCGCGAGAACAGCCCGTTTCATCTCGAATTACCTCGGTTGCCCGGCCGCATCCGAGTGTGCCAGCGCCGTCACCGGGCGGTCAATCGCGGGCGGCGCCTGGCATCATTGCGTCGGCGCGGCGAGGCCGAGGACCTCGCGCGCGGCAGGCAGCGCCGCATCCGCCATGGCGGCGTGGCCTTCCGCCGTGGGGTGGAGCGCGCCGCCGTAGACCGCGCTCGTCAGTCCCCAGGTCGCGTCGTGGATGTCGCTTGGCTGCAACGTGGGCGGCAGCCCTTCCGGATAGGTCATGGCGTTGAAATAGCTGTCGTTGGCGGTCCTGATCCAGCGCGCTCTTGACGCGTAGGGGCGGAACTCGGCGACGGCGCGGTCGCATACCAGCGGGTGGGCCGCGGCCTCGATCGGATCCTGGTGGAAGCTCTCGCCGCTCGCGGAGAAGCATTCCAGGTCGAACGCCGGATCGCTGTCCGCGCGCGCGCAAAATCCATGATCGGCGAAGGCGCGCTGGTGGGCGTCCACGAAGGTCATGCGATCGCTCGCGGCATCCTGACACACGGCGCCCTCGCACGTGGACAGTGCCTTGAGGGCCGGCAGGAATTTGCCGCTGACAAAATCGGCGACCCGCTTGAGCCGATCCGCGTCGACGGCAAAAGCCGGGTGGATGTCGAAGCCGGCAAGCCCGCCGCCGCACAGCGTGCCGCCCTCCTGCAGCGCCGGATGGCCGTAGGAGACGAAGACCACGTGCGCCATGTTGCCGCCGACCATTCCTTTCAGGGCCGCGCGCAGCCGGGCGAAGCTGACCGGCAGCTTCGCGTTGAGCACTTGCTCGGCATCCTCCACCGCCCCGATCATTCCGCCGCGCCGGAACAACGCCCGTTCGGTCTGGGATCTCACGATCACGTCGGCAACCAGTTCGGAGAAGCCGATATCGTTGGCGCCGATGGTCAGCAGCACGAGATCGAGGTTGCGATCCGGGCGGTGGCGACGCGCCAGCACCAGCGCGTCGCGCAGTTGCGCAAGCTGGGCGGGAACCATGCGCGAGCAGGTCCCGCGCCCCTCGCACGCGGTCTCGCGCGCCCGCTGGCGGTCGAGCAGGCCATACTCGATCGTCGCCCCGGTGCATCCGAGCGGAATGAACGTCACGGCGCCGTGCGCGTTCTCGATCGCGAGCGCGAGCGCGGTGCGCATCTGATAGCCGTAGAGCGACCGGTGGCAGGCCGCGTTGAGCCAGCGCGCGCCGTGCTGCACCCAGTCGGCCTTGGCCGCTTCGCTGGAGGCGTCGCAGGCCTTGGCGCCGCGATAGCCGGCCCGACCCGGCCGGAAGTACTCGTTGCCCCCGCCGCCGCCGAAGCGACGGAAGCAGAAGCCGTCGTCGGTCAGCGCAACCGCTCGGTCGGGGTTGCCGTCGCCCGAGGCGATGGAATCGCCGAGCCCGGCGATGAGCAGGTCGCGCACCAGGATATCGGTGCTGGCGCGGTCGCTGGCGCCGTCGCTGCGCGCGATATCGACCTGGGCGTGGGTCGTGCGGCCGTAGCGCACCCGGGCCGAGGCCTCTTCGTCGCACGGCAAGGTGATCTGCTGCGGCGCCCCGTCGCCGTCATCGAAGCTCCAGGCGCAGGTTGCATCGGCAGGCGCGTTGGCCAGGACCGCGCCGATGCGGTGATCGTCCGGCGCCAGGTAGTTTTCGGCGACGCCGTCGCGGGTGCAGGTTTCGTTGAGGTTTCCGGCCGCATCGACGCACAGGCTGCCGACCATGGTGCGGGCCCAGCCGCGCCCGCCGGT
>DASZJC010000139.1:0-5704 GCA_035948495.1 Xanthobacteraceae bacterium
ATGCTCGCGTACATCGTCCGGCGCGTCCTCGCGACCATCCCGGTCATGGCCGTGGTGGCGCTGTTCGTCTTCAGCCTGCTCTACATCGCGCCCGGCGATCCGGCGGCGGTGATCGCCGGCGACCAGGCCACGCCCGCCGACGTCGAACGAATCCGCCAGAGCCTCGGCCTCGACCGGCCGTTCATGGTGCAGTTCGGCGACTGGCTGTGGCACATCGGACACGCCAACCTGGGCACCTCGATGTTCACCGGCCTGCCGGTCACCCAGATGATCGCGCAGCGGATCGAGCCGACCCTGTCGCTGATGGCCGTGACGCTTGTCTTCGCCATCTCGGTCGCCGTGCCGCTCGGCGTGGTCGCGGCGTGGCGCGCCGGCACCCTGCTCGACCGCGCCATCATGGCGTTCGCCGTGTTCGGCTTCTCGGTCCCGGTGTTCGTGGTCGGCTATCTGCTCGCCTACGTGTTCGCGCTCGAGCTCGAATGGCTGCCGGTGCAGGGCTACACGCCGCTGTCCGAGGGCCTGTGGCCGTGGTTCGAGAACCTGATCCTGCCGGCGGTCGCGCTCGGCTGCGTCTACATCGCGCTGATCGCCCGCATCACCCGCGCGACCATGCTCGAAGTGCTGGCGCAGGACTACATCCGCACGGCGCGCGCCAAGGGCATCGGGCAACCCGGCATTCTGTTCATTCACGCCCTCAAGAACGCATCGGTGCCGATCGTCACCGTCATCGGCATCGGCATAGCGCTCCTGATCGGCGGCGCGGTGGTCACCGAGAGCGTATTCGTGATCCCCGGCCTCGGCCGCCTGACCATCGACGCCATCCTGCGCCGCGATTACCCGGTCATCCAGGGCGTGGTGCTGCTGTTCAGCTTCGTCTACGTGCTGGTCAATCTGTCGATCGACCTCCTCTACACCGTGCTCGATCCGAGGATCCGCTATTGAGCGTCGAGGCCCTCACCCGCTTTCCGGTCCCGGACGGCATCGCGGTGGCGCCGCCGCTGCCCGACGTGCTGCCGCCGGTCAAGCTGCGGCGCGGCCTCGCCGGACTGATGCGCCGGCATCCCACCGTCACGATCGGCGGCGCGCTGCTCATCCTGCTGATCCTGATGGCGCTGTTCGCGCCGTTTCTCGCCACCGTCGATCCGACGGCGCTGGCGCCGGCGCGGCGCACACGCGCGCCCTCCCCGGAGTTCTGGTTCGGCACCGACATGCTCGGGCGCGACATCTATTCGCGCGTGGTCTACGGCGCGCGGGTGTCGCTTCTCGTCGGCTTTTCGGTCGCGCTCCTCTCCTCGCTTACTGGGCTCGCCATCGGCCTCGTCTCCGGCTTCGTGCGCTGGGCCGACGGCATCGTCATGCGGGTGATGGACGGACTGATGTCGATCCCGCCGATCCTGCTCGCCGTCGCCCTGATGGCGCTCACCCGCGGCAGCGTCGGCAACGTGATCATGGCGATCACCATCGCGGAAATTCCGCGCGTGTCGCGCCTGGTGCGCGGCGTGGTCCTGTCGCTGCGCGATCTGCCTTTCGTCGACGCCGCGATCGCCGCCGGCACGCGCACGCCCACGATCATCCTGCGCCACATTCTGCCCAATACGCTCGCGCCGATGACCGTGCAGGCGACCTATATCTGCGCCAGCGCCATGATCATCGAGGCGATCCTGTCCTTCATCGGCGCCGGCACCCCGCCCACCATCCCGTCCTGGGGCAACATCATGGCCGAGGGGCGCGCGCTGTGGCAGGTCAAGCCGTTCATCATTTTCTTTCCCGCGCTGTTTCTCTCGGTCACGGTGCTCGCAGTCAACCTGCTCGGCGACGGGCTGCGCGACGCGCTCGATCCGCGCATGGCCAAGGAGTACTGAGCCCGTGGCGCTGCTCGAGGTGGAAAACCTGCAGACGCATTTCCGCACGCCGGACGGAGTCAACCGCGCGGTCGACGGCGTGTCGTTTCACGTGGCGGAAGGCGAGACCCTGGCGATCGTCGGCGAAAGCGGCTGCGGCAAGTCGGTCACCGCCAATTCGATCCTGCGCCTGATCCCGGAGCCGCCCGGCCGGATCGCCGGTGTGATCCGCTTCCAGGGGACCGACCTGCTCAAGCTCTCCGACCGCGCCATGCGGGCGATCCGCGGCAACGACATCAGCATGATCTTCCAGGAGCCGATGACGAGCCTCAACCCGGTGCTCAACGTCAGCCGCCAGCTCGGCGAGACCTTGCGCCTGCACCAGGGCCTCGACAAGCGCGCCGCCGAGGCACGCGCGGTCGAGATGCTCGCGCTCGTCGGCATCCCGGAGCCGCGCCGGCGCGTGCGCGAATATCCGCACCAGATGTCCGGCGGCATGCGCCAGCGGGTGATGATCGCCATGGCGCTCGCCTGCAATCCGAAACTCCTGATCGCCGACGAGCCGACCACCGCCCTCGATGTGACCATCCAGGCGCAGATCCTCGAGCTGATGGCCGACCTCAAGCGCAAGGTCGGCGCCGCGATCGTGCTGATCACCCATGATCTCGGCGTGGTCGCGGAGGTCGCCGAGCGGGTGATGGTGATGTACGCGGGCCGCAAGGTCGAGGAGGCGTCGGTCAAGCAGCTGTTCCGCTCGCCGCGCCATCCCTACACCCAGGGCCTGCTTGGCGCTGTGCCGAAGCTCGGCTCTTCGCTGACCGGGACCGACACCAAGCTCGCCGAGATTCCCGGCCAGGTGCCGAGCCTCAAGGAGCGCATCCTGGGCTGCGTGTTCGCGAGCCGTTGCACCTTGGCAACCGAGATGTGCCGACAACTGGCGCCAGCGCTCGAAGCCAAGGCGCCCGGCCACGTCGCCGCCTGCCATTACGCCGCGCGCGACGCGGTCGCCGCATGAGCGCGCCGCTGCTCGAGGTCAACGACCTCAAGAAGCATTTCCAGGTCGGCGGCGGCCTGTTTCGCAAGCGCGCATTCGTCTACGCGGTCGACGGGGTGTCGTTCACGATTCGCCGCGGCGAAACCCTGGCGCTGGTGGGCGAGAGCGGGTGCGGCAAGTCGACGGTCGGCCGCGCGATTCTGCGCCTGTTCGACATCACCGCCGGCCAGGTGGTCCTCGACGGCCGGCGCATCGACGATCTCTCCGCCGCGACCCTGCGCCCGCTGCGGCGCCGCGTGCAGGTTGTGTTCCAGGATCCGTTCTCGAGCCTCAACCCGCGCATGCGGGTGCGCGATATCCTGGCCGAGCCGATGCGCAATTTCGGGCTCGCCCGGTCGGGCGCCGAGATCGACGCCCGCGTCGCGGCGCTCATCGACAAGGTGCGGCTGCCGCGCGACGCGGTCGACCGCTGGCCGCACGAGTTCTCCGGCGGGCAGCGCCAGCGCATCGGCATTGCCCGCGCGCTCGCCGCCGAGCCGGATCTCATCGTGTGCGACGAGGCGGTGTCCGCGCTCGACGTCTCGGTCAAGGCGCAGATCGTCAATCTGCTGCAGGACATCCAGCAGGAGCTGGGCCTCGCGCTCCTGTTCATCAGCCACGACCTGGCGATCGTCGAGCACATGACCCATCGGGTCGCGGTGATGTATCTCGGCAAGATCGTCGAGGTGGCGCACAAGCGCGCGATCTTCGCCGCGCCCAGGCATCCCTACACCAAGGCGCTGCTCTCCGCAGTGCCGGTGCCCGAGCCGGGCGCGGCGCGCGAACGCATCATCCTCAAGGGCGACGTGCCGAGCCCGATCAATCCGCCCAAGGGTTGCCGTTTCCACACCCGCTGCCCCTACGCATTCGACCGCTGCCGCAGCGAGGAACCGGAGCTGCGGGCGACCGAAACCGGGCACTTGGCGGCGTGCCACCTGCACGACCTGCCGGCGGCGCAGAATCCCATGGCGGGGACGTAGCCCGGATGGAGCGAAGCGCAATCCGGGAACGCCGCTCCCGCATTCCGCTTCGCTCCATGCGGGCTACAGGCCGATTTCCGGTTGAATTATTTGTTGTGATGAGCGCCTTGTGAGGCATGCTCGATTTCGGGCAACATGGCCGCCGCACCAGCGAGGGGGGATTGAGCCATGACGACAGCAGCAGCCATTGCCGGCGTACCCGCGACCCGCAGCCGCGAGGCAATCATCGCCGGGGCGATCGGCAACGCGCTCGAATGGTACGATTTCGCCGTCTACGGCTATTTCGTCTCGACCATCTCCAAGCTGTTCTTCCCCTCAAGCGATCCGATCGCCTCGATCCTCGCGACCTATCTGGTGTTCGGGATCGGCTTCGTGATGCGACCGGTCGGCTCGATCCTGTTCGGCATCTACGGCGACCGCCACGGTCGGCGCAAGGCTCTCAGTGCCGTGATCTTCCTGATGGCGCTCTCGACGCTTGCGATCGGGCTGTTGCCGACGTACGGCGAGGTCGGCGTCATGGCGCCGATCCTGCTGGTCGCCGCCCGCCTGCTCCAAGGCCTCTCCGCCGGCGGCGAGTGGGGCGGATCGACCGCCTATATCGTCGAATACGCGCCCGAGGGGCGGCGTGGCTTCATCGGCTCCTGGCAGCAGTTCAGCGTCGGCAGCGGCTTCCTGCTCGGCTCGTTGTCGGGGACGGTGATGAGCTTCGTGCTCTCGCCCGAGGCGCTCACGTCGTGGGGCTGGCGGGTGCCGTTCCTGCTCGGCATCGTGGTCGGCGGCGTCGGCGCCTATCTGCGCTGGCGCCTGCCGGACACGCCCAAATACACCGAAATCGAAGAGCACCACGACCTCGCGCACGCGCCCTTGAAGGAGGCCATCACCAAATATCCGCGCGAAACGCTCACCGCGTTCGGCATCACCCTGCACAATACGGTCGCCTACTACATCGCGCTCCTCTACATGACCGGCTACTTCGTCACGGTCGGCAAGCTGCCGCAGCCGACCGCGCAGCTGATCGGGACGGTCTGCCTCGCCATCTTCGTGACCCTGATTCCGTTCACCGGAATGCTGTCGGATCGCATCGGCCGCCGGCCGCTGCTGATGGCCTCGTGCATCGGCTATGCCGTCCTGAGCTATCCGCTCTTCGTCATGGGATCCTCCGGAATCGCCAGCCTGGCGTTCCTGGCCCAGTTCCTGATGATCGTTTTCCAATCGCTCTACGCCGGCCCCTGTCCGGCCGCCTACGCGGAACTGTTCCCGACCCGGGTGCGCTATACGGCCCTGTCGATCGGCTACAACATCGCGGTCGCGCTCTTCGGCGGGTTTGCGCCGTTCATCGCCACCTGGCTGATCAGGGAGACCGGCAATCCGTTGGCGCCCGCGTTCTACGTCATCTCCGCCGCCGTAATCACTTTCGTGATCCTGACGCGGATTCGCGAGACCGCGTTCGAGCCGCTGAAGTAAAGGGCGAGGTGGATTAGGTTAGCCGCCGAAGGCGGCGTAACCCACCGCTACGAAGGTCGCATCAGCCGCGGCGGCTGCCGCACCATGGTCTGCCGGCCGCGCTTGAACGCGGCGAGCGGGTTGCGAATTTCCGCGATCGCTTGCTCGGGCGTTTGCGCGTCGAAGACGACGATGTCCGCCGGATTGCCCACCGCGAGCCCGTAGTCCTTGAGATTGAGCAGCCGCGCCGAGCGCTCGGTGAGCATGGCGAAGCATTCGCGCAGCGCTTTCGGGTGCCGGACTTGCAGCACGTTGGCGTGCAGGTTGGCCATGCGGATGAGCGAGCAGTCGCCGTAGGGGGTCGCGGGATTGAGCACGTTGTTGCTCGAGAGCGAGCAGTTGACGCC
>DASZJC010000140.1:0-1552 GCA_035948495.1 Xanthobacteraceae bacterium
ACGTTCTCGAACACGGAGAGCTCGGGAAAGATCTCGGTGATCTGGAAGGTGCGCGCCATGCCCAGGGTGACGCGCCGGTGCGCCGGCATCTGCGTGATGTCGCGCCCGTCGAACGCGATCGTGCCGGCGGTCAGCGGGAACAGCCCGCTGATGAGGTTGAAGAACGTGGTCTTGCCGGCGCCGTTCGGGCCGATGACGGCGCGCAGTTCGCCCTTGGGGACGCGCATCGACACGTCGCGCACGGCGATCAGGCTGCCGAAGCGCTTGCTGACGTTCGCGACCTCGAGCACGCTCACGCTCACGCTCATGGCCGTCCCCAGCTGCGGGCGAAGCCGAGCAGGCCGCGCGGGAAGAACAGCACGACCAGCACGAACAGCAGGCCGACGAACGACATCCAGTTGACGGTGACGCTCGACAGATAATCCTGCACCACCACGAACACGGCGGCGCCGAGCAGCGGCCCCCAGAAGCTGCGCATTCCGCCCATCACCGCCATCATCACGAAGTCGCCCGACTGGCTGTAGTGCAGGCCGCGCGGATCGGCGAAGTTGTTGACCAGCGCATAGAGCGCGCCGGCGAAGCCCATGAAGAAGCACGACAGCGTGAAGGCGATCCAGATGTGGCGCTCGACCGGAATGCCGAGAAAGCGGGCGCGGCGCTCGTTCTCGCGGATCGCGATCATGGTGCGCCCGAACGGCGAGCGCAGGATGAACCCCATGACGCCGACCGCGAGCGCGAAGCACACCACCACGAAGTAATAGAACGCGTTGGCGTCGGTGAGGATGTCGATCTTGAACAGACCGAAGTCGAGCGGCTGGCGCGCGAAGCCGCGCAGCCCGTCGTCGCCGCCGGTGAGCGAACTCCACTGGAAGGCGATGTAGTAGAACACCTGCCCGAACGCGATCGTCACCATGGCGAAATAGACGCCGCGCCGGCGCACGATCAGCGCGCCGAGGATCGCGCCGGCGATCCCGCCGAGCAGCATGCCGAGGAGGAGCGAAAGCGGCGTGCTCGGCGCCACGAACTTGAGCGCCAGCCCCGCCCCGTAGGCGCCGAGCCCGAAGTAGGCGGCGTGGCCGAACGACAGCACGCCGGTGAAGCCGAGCAGGAAGTTCACCGACATGGCGGCAAGGCCCAGCACCAGCACGCGGGTGGCGAGCGCCGTGTAGCCGCCGAGCGGGATCATCCAATAGGGCGCAAAGACGAGCGCGATCCAGATCGCGCCCAGCACCGCGAGCCGGCGAAGCTGCTCCGCGCTCACGTCAGCATGCCTTCTTCGCCGAGCAGGCCGCGCGGCCGCACCAGCAGGACGACAGCCATCAGCACGTACATCACCGCCTCGCTCGCAGCCGGGAAGAACACGGCCGTCATACCCGACGCGACCCCGATCGCGAGCCCCCCGAGCAGCGTGCCGGTGAGGCTGCCGACGCCGCCGACGATGATCGCGATGAAGCTCGGCATCAGCAGGCCGGTCCCCATGGTCGGCTCGAGGCCGAGCTGGCCGGCGGCCAGCACCCCGCTCAGTCCGGCGAGGAAAATGCCGACCGCGAAA
>DASZJC010000141.1:0-9393 GCA_035948495.1 Xanthobacteraceae bacterium
CGCTTCGTCGTCATCGAGTTTCCGACCTTCGACCAGGCCGTCGCCTGCTTCACCTCGCCCGAATACGAGGAGGCCGCGGCATTCCGGCGCAGCGGGGCCGGCGAGGTCGAGACTATCATCGTCGAAGGCGGCGATGCGACGAAGTAACTAGGGTGGGGCGATAACCATGGTGCCGATCCCACTTGGCGCCGCGGCGGTTTTTCGGGCATAACATCGGCAAAAATCGCCACCACACGGGAGGAAATCTCATGCTTCGACAGCGCATCCATCGGGTGTTCGCCTGGCTTGCTGCGGGTGTTCTGGCCGCCGGCGCCCTGGTCCTGGCCCAGGCGCCCGCCTCCGCCCAATCGGGCGAACCGATCAAGATCGGCTTCGGCATGGCGCAGACCGGGCCGCTCGCGCCCAACGGCAAGTCGGCGTTGCTGGCGATCAAGATCTGGGAGGAGGACGTCAACGCCAAGGGCGGGTTGCTCGGCCGGCCGGTCAAGATCGTCTACTACGACGACCAGAGCAATCCGTCGACCATTCCGGGGCTCTACACCAAGCTGCTTGAGGTCGACAAGGTCGACCTGGTCACCGGCGGCTACGCCACCAACATGCTCGCCCCGGCGATGCCCGTGGTGATGCAGCATCAGAAATTGTTCATCGGCTTGCTCGGGCTCGCGGTCAACAGCGAGTTCAACTACCCGAATTACTTCTCGATGGTTCCGACCGGAGGCCTGGATTCCAAAGCGTCCATCACCAAGGGCTTCTTCGACGTGGCGGCAGCGCAGAACCCGAAGCCGCAGACCTTGGCGATCGCGTGGGCCGATGCGGAGTTCGCGCACAACTGCGCCGACGGCGCGCGTGCGAACGCCAAGGGGCCCGGCTTCAAGATCGTCTACGACCGCTCCTATCCGCCCACCACCACCGACTTCGCGCCGATCGTGCGCGCCGTTCAGGCGACCACCCCCGACCTGGTGGTGATCTGCTCCTACCCGCTCGACTCGGTCGGCATGGTGCGGGCGGCGAACGAGATCGGGCTGCGGCCGAAGATGATGGGCGGCGGCATGGTCGGCCTGCAGGCGACCGTGTTCAAGACCCAGCTCGGCCCGCTGCTCAACGGCATCGTCAACTACGATTTCTGGCTGCCGGTGCCGAAGATGGACTTTCCTGGCGTCGCCGACCTGATGAAGAAGTATCAGGCGCGCGCCGGCGCCGAGGGCGTCGATCCGCTCGGCTACTACATGGCGCCGTGGGCCTACGCCCAGTATCAGGTGCTGGCCCAGGCGATCGAAGCGACCAAGAGCCTCGACGACCAGAAGCTCGCCGACTACATCCGCAAGACCACGTTCAAGACCGTGGGCGGCGACGTTGCGTTCGGCCCCAACGGCGAATGGGTGAAGGCGCGTGTGCTGCAGGTGCAGTTCCAGGGCATCAAGGGCAACGACGTGGGCCAGTTCAAGGACATCTCCACCCAGATCGCGGTCTATCCGCCCGAGTACAAGTCCGGCAACGTGATCTACCCGTACGAGAAGGCGAAGTAAGACATCTGACATCTGAGTCACAATCCCAGATAAAACTTGCGGATCAAATCGTTGTTGTTGAGTTCGGCGGCGGAGCGGCCTTCGAAGGCGATGCGGCCGTGCACGATGACGTAGCCGCGGTCGGCGATGCGGATCGCCTGGGTGAAGTTCTGCTCGGCCATCAGCACGGTGAGGCTGTAGCTGACTTTAAGCTCCTTGATCTTGTCGATGGTGCGGCTCACCAGGATCGGCGCGAGCCCGACCGAGGGCTCGTCGATCAACAGGATACGCGGCGCCAGCATGAGGGCGCGGCCGAGCGCCAGCATCTGCTGCTCGCCGCCGCTCAAGCTCCCGGCGAGCTGATGGCGCCGCTCGAGCAGCCGCGGGAACGCCTCGAAGCAGAACTCGAGATTGCGCTTGATCTGCGCCCGCGCGGTGCTGCGGAACGCGCCGAGCAGCAAATTCTCCTCGACCGTGAGCTTGGGGAACAGCCGCCGCCCTTCCGGCACCAGCGCGATGCCGAGGTCGACGATCTCCTCGGTCGATCGGCCGACGAGATCGTGCCGCGTGCCGTCGATCTCCACCGTCACCGCGCCGGCGCTCGGCCGCACCATGCCCATGATGCACTTCATCAGCGTGCTCTTGCCGTTGCCGTTGGTGCCGAGCAGCACCACGGTCTCGCCCGCGTTGACATTGAGCGAGACGTCCTCGAGCACGCGCACGGCGCCGTACGCCGCGTGCACCCGTTCGACCGCGATGCTACTGGCCAAGGTACGCCCTCTCGACTTCCGGATCGCGGATCACGTCCTGCGGGTTTCCGTCGGCGATCTTCTTGCCCGAGACCAGCACGACGAGCCGCTGCGAGAAGCTCATCACCGCGCGCATGATGTGCTCGATCAGGATGATGGTGATGCCGCGCTCGCTGAGCCGGTTGAGCAGCTTGATGATGTCCTCGATCTCCGAGTGGGAGAGGCCGGCCATCGCCTCGTCGGCCATCAGCAGCTTTGGGTCGGCCGCCATGGCGCGGGCAAGCTCGAGCTTGCGCATCTCGACCTGGGTGAGGTCGCGCGGCAGGCGGCGCGCCTTGGCGTCGAGGCCGACGAGGGTGAGCAGTTCGCCGCAGCGCGCGTCGATCTCGCTCGCGGAGAAGTGCGAGCCGCGCCGCACGTTGGCCGAATAGATCAGCGGGATGCGCAGGTTGTCGGCGAGCGACAGGCTCGCGAACGGTCGCGGCAGCTGGAAGCTGCGCGCCATGCCGAGCCGGGTGCGCTGGTGCGGCGCGAGCCCGTTGACGTCGATCCCGTCGAACGTCACGGTGCCGGTCTCATTGTGCAGCGCGCCGCACAGGCAATTGACCAGCGTGCTCTTGCCCGAGCCGTTGGGGCCGATGAGGCCGAGCCGCTCGCCGGGCTCGACCGAGAGGCTGACCCCGTCGAGCGCCACGAACCCGCCGAAGCGCTTGCTCAGATCGTCGACTTGCAGGAGCGGCTGCGCCATGGCGGTCACCGATGGCCGCGCTGGAATAGCGGCCGCACCAGGCCGACGATGCCGTTCGGGGCGATGATCACGAAGGCCACGAGCAGCAGCCCGACGATGAGCAAATTCACCGCCGAGGAAATCGTCACCGTCACCCATTGCTGCAGGGTGCCGAGCAGGATGGCGCCGATCAGCGGGCCGATCCAGGTGGTGGTGCCGCCGATCACCGGCATGGCGATGCTGTTGACCGCGTAGGCGAGGTTGAAGCCCGACGCCGGGTCGAGATAGCCGACGTAATAGGGCAGCGGCGCCCCGGCCATGCCCATGAAGGCGCCCGAGAGCGTGGTGGCGATGAGCTTGAGGCGCAGGGTCGGCACGCCCGACGCCTCCGCGGCGATCTCGTCGTCGCGGATGGTGGCGAAGCCGTAGCCCAGCCGCGAGCGCTCGATCAGGCGCGCAACCGCGACGGCCGCGACCGCGAGCACCAGCATGATCAGGAACAGATACTGGATGTAGCTGCCGATCACCGGCGCCGTCTGCGGACGAAGGATGTAGGCGCCGCGCGAGCCGCCGACGTAGTCCCAGTTGATGATGAGCGTCTGGATCACCACGGCGAGCGCCAGGGTCGCGATCGAGAAGAACGCGCCGCGCAGGCGCAAGGTCAGATAGCCGATGCCGAGCCCGACCACCGCCGAGACCGCACCGCCGATCACGATCAGCACCGGGATCGGGACCGGATGGAACTTGTGGATCGCGACCGAGGTGTAAGCGCCGAGCGCGAACAGCGCCGCGGTGCCGAAGTTCACGTAGCCGCAATAGCCGCCGAGGATGTTCCAGGCGGTGGAGAGCACGATGTACTGCAGCACTACGTAGCCGGCGAAGAAGAAATAGTCGTTCTGGACGAAGCGGGAGAGGGCGAACAGCGCCGCGCCGGCGACGACCGCGACGAGGGTGAAGGTCCACGACCGCATGGTCAGCGCCCCAGCAGGCCGGCCGGCCGGAACGCCAGCGTCAGCAGCAGGAAGCCGAACGACACCGCCGGCGCCCACGACGGCCCGTAGAAGGTCGCGGTGAAGCTCTCGACCACGCCGAGCAGCATGGCGGCGATCACGGTGCCGGGCAGGCTGCCCATGCCGCCCATCACGCAGATGGCGAAGACGCGGCCGATGTAATCCCGCCCGACCGACGGCTCGACCGGCTGGATGACGATGAGGAACGCGCCCGCGAGCGAGGCGGTGGCGATCGAGACCGCGAACGCGATGCGCTTGATGCGGATCGGGTCAGCCGCCATCAGGCGCAGCGCCTCCTGGTCCTGCGCCACCGCCATGATGGCGCGGCCGATGAAGGTGCGGGTGAGGCAGACCTGCAGCACGAGGATCAGCAGCAACGACACCAGGCAGGGAACGAGCATGCGCAGCGGCAGGTCGATGAAGCCGTAGTGCAGGGTCGGGCCGATGTAGACGGCCTCGACGTAGCGGTAGTCGACGCCGAACACGAGGATCAGCACCACCTCGGTGATGAACAGGAGCCCGAAGAAGAAGGCGAGGCCGCGCAGCGCCTCCTGGCCGCGCCGCTCGAACGACACGTAATAGACCTGATAGACGGCGGCGCCGAGCGCGTAGAACGCCGGCAGCATGACGATGCTCACCAGGATCGGATCGAAGCCGAAGTTGGAATTGACGATGTAGGCGATGTAGGAGCCGAGGATGATGAAGGCCGGGTGGGCGATGTTGACGATGTCGAGGATGCCGAACGCGATCGAGATGCCGCAGGTGACGGCGGCGTAGAAGCCGCCCAGCAGGACGCCGGCGACGATCGCGTTGATCAGAAGGTCGAGCGGAAAGCTCATGGGCGTCCCGGCCCGGCGCCGGCCGCGCGCGAGCCGCGCCGCCGGCCGGGCGGCTGCGCGCCGGCATGCGGCAGGACCGCGGTCGCGCCCGTTGCGAGCCTCATCCCCATGCGTTCCCCCCTTTTATTATGGGCCTTTGTACCATGGCCCGGCGGTCGCGCCAGCCGGCACCCTGCATGCTGCTCGCGCGGAGAACCGAAACGCCCCCCACCCCTGACCCCTCCCCACCGCGCTTTCGCGCGGGGGGAGGGGAACCCGAAGGCGCGTGTGTTTTGACTCCCCCGCGGGTGCTCGCTTAGCGTTGTGGCATGCCCGACCTCGCCCGCCTTTCCATCAATCAGATCTGCGTGCTGCCGCAGTGGACGCTGGCGCAGGCGATCGACGGGTTGGCGCGCCACGGCGTGCCGGCGATCAGCGTGTGGCGCGAGAAGCTGCATGAGATCGGCGTCGCCGACGCGAAGAAACGCATCGACCGCGCCGGGCTTGCGGTCTCCGGCCTGTGCTTCGGCGGGCTCATCTCGTCCGCCGATCCGGCCGAGGCCACCGCGGCGCTCGACGACGTGCGGCGCGCGATCGACGAGACGGCGGCGATCGGCGCGGCGTGTTTGGTGTTTCTTGCCGGCGGCGTCGATGCGCGCGCGAAGGACGTCGCCGCGACCCGCGCCCGCGTGCGCGACGGGCTGGCGCAGCTTGCCGACCACGCGCGCGGCGCCGGCGTCATCGTTGCGATCGAGCCGCTGCACCCGATGGCCTGCGCCAGCCGCTCGGTGCTCACCGATCTCAGGCTCGCCAACGACTGGTGCGACGCGCTCGCCGCCGAGGACGTGTTCGGCATCGCGCTCGACACCTACGCGACCTGGTGGGATCCGCAGCTTGCCGGAGAGATCGCCCGCGCCGGCAGGCGCATCCGCGCCCTCCACGTCAACGACTGGCTGGTCGACACGTGCGACCTGCGCCTCGACCGCGGCATGCCGGGCGACGGCGTCATCGACATTCCGGCGATCCGCCGCATGGTCGAGGCGGCGGGATATAAGGGCCACGTCGAGGTCGAGATCATGTCGGCGCGCAATTGGTGGAAGCGCGACCCCGACGAGGTCGTGCGCACCATCAAGGAACGCTTCGCGACCGCGGTGTGATATCACGATGTAGGGTGGGCAAAGGCGCGTAGCGCCGTGCCCACGCGGACAGTCCGGCCTTGCGGCGCGACGCGTCACAAGTGTAGTCCGCGACGCTTCGCGCAGGGAAAGAACGCGTGGGCACGCCGCGTTCCGCGGCTTTGCCCACCCTACGGAACACCGATGGGAATGCATAATGAACCTCGCGCTGTGGCTTGAGCGGGCGGGGCGGAGCTACGGCGAGCGGCCGGCGGTCGGGCACGGCACGCGCGTGGTGATGACGTATGGCGCGCTCGCCGAACGCGCGGCGCGGCTTGCCGGCGCGCTCTCCGGCCGCTGCGGGCTCAAGCCGGGCGACCGCGTCGTCATCGCGGCGAAGAACGCGCCCGACTATCTCGAAATGCTCTACGGCGTATGGCACGCCGGGCTCGCGGCGGTGCCGGCGAACGCCAAGCTGCACGGGCGCGAACTCGGCTACATCCTCGAGCATTCCGGCGCGCGCGTGTGCTTCGCCTCGGACGGCCTCGCCGCCGAGATCGCCCCGCACGCGCCCGCTACCCTGGAGCGGCTCGTCACCGTCGGCGGCGCGGACTACGCGGCGCTGTTTGCCGCCGATCCGATCGCGTGCGTGCCGCGCGCGGGCGACGACCTCGCTTGGCTGTTCTACACCTCCGGCACCACCGGCCGCCCCAAGGGCGCCATGCTCACCCACCGGGTGCTCGCGGTCGAGAGCCACGCCTATCTCGCCGAGGTCGATCCGACCGCGCCGGGCGAGCCGATCCTGCACGCCGCGCCCATGAGCCACGGCTCGGGCCTCTACATCATGGGCAACGTGGCGCGGCTCGCCGTCAACGTGGTGCCGGAATCCGGCGGCTTCGAGCCCGAGGAAATCTTCCGTTTGTTCGATGCCTGGCCGAAAAGCTCGATGTTCGCCGCCCCCACCATGGTCAAGCGGCTGATCGAATGCCCGGCCGATTGCAACGCCGACAACATCCGCACCATCGTGTGGGGCGGCGCGCCCATGTACGTGGAGGACGCGCTGCGCGCGCTCGACCGCTTCGGGGCGCGCTTCGTGCAGATCTACGGCCAGGGCGAAAGCCCGATGACCATCACGGTGCTGCCCAAGGAGGACATCGCCGCGCGCGACCACCCGCGCTGGCGCGAGCGCCTCGCCTCGGCGGGACGGCCGTATGCGTGCGTCGACGTGATGGTCGCCGACGAGGACGACCGGCCGCTGCCCGCGGGCGCGACCGGGGAAATCCTCTGCCGCGGCGACAGCGTGATGGCGGGCTACTGGCGCGACGAAGAGGCGAGCGCGAAGACCCTGCGCGGCGGCTGGCTGCACACCGGCGACGTCGGGGCGTTCGACGCCGACGGCTATCTCACGCTCAAGGACCGTTCCAAGGACGTGGTCATCTCCGGCGGCTCCAACATCTATCCGCGCGAGATCGAGGAGGTCCTGCTCACCCACCCGGGCGTGCGCGAGGTCTCGGTGATCGGCCGGCCCGACCGCGAGTGGGGCGAGGTCGTGGTCGCCTACGTGGTGGGCGAGGCCGCGCCCGGCGACCTCGACGCGCTGTGCCTTTCCGCGGTCGCGCGCTTCAAGCGCCCCAAGGACTACGTGTTCGTGCCGGCGCTGCCGAAGAATAATTATGGCAAGATCCTCAAGACCGAGCTGCGGGCGCTGGATTCCCAGCGCAGTGATCAGTGACCAGTGACCAGTGATCAGTAAAAAGCCTAGAGTTCTGTTCACCGATCACTGATGACTGATTACTGCGCGGAGCGCTTCATGCCCGACCGTCTGAAAGACAAGGTCGCCCTCGTCGCCGGCGCCGGGTCGATCGGCCCGGGCTGGGGCAACGGCAAGGCGACCGCGGTGACCTTCGCGCGCGAGGGCGCCAAGGTGTTCTGCGCCGACGTGAACCTCGCGGCCGCGCAGGAGACCGCCGCCATCATCACGGGCGAGGGCGGCGAGGCGCGCGCGTTCCGCGCCGACGTCACCAGCGCGGCCGACGTCGCCGCCATGGTCGCCGCCTGCCGCGACGCCTACGGCCGCATCGACGTGCTCGACAACAACGTCGGCATCGCCAGCCTCGGCGGCGTGGTCGAGCTTGCCGAGGCCGAGTGGGACCGGGTGTTCGCCGTCAACCTCAAGGGCGCGTTCCTTACGATGAAGCACGTCATCCCGGTGATGGAGGCGCAGGGCGGCGGCGCCATCATCAACATCTCCTCGGTCGCGGCGATCCGCTACACCGGGCTGCCCTACGCGAGCTACTACGCCAGCAAGGCGGCGCTCTCTCACCTCACCCGCACCACCGCGGTCGACGTCGCGGCAAAGCGCATCCGCGTCAACGCCATCCTGCCCGGGCTGATGGAGACGCCGATGGTCGCCCACGCCGCCGGCTTCGCGCAGGCCTACGCTGCCGGCGGGCTCGACGAGATGTGGGCCGCGCGCGCCCGGCAGGTCCCCATGGGCTTCGGCGGCGACGCCTTCGACGTCGCCTGGGCCGCCGTCTATCTGGCGAGCGAGGAGAGCCGCTACGTCACCGGCCTCGAACTCGTCGTCGACGGCGGCATCACCCTGAAGTTCGCCTGAAATCCCTCCCCCGCTTGCGGGTGAAGGCGGCGCCGCGTCAGCGGCGCCGGGTGGGGGCTCTCCGCCCGAATTAACAGGAAAATACTGGCCCTCGCCGTCCGTCCGGTCGACCGCGTACCCATCCTCGACCTCTTCCACAAACGGTGCGATGCCTCCTTCATGCCTCGCGCCGGCGCGCGAAATAACAGGAGAATACAGGCCTTCGCCCTCCGCCCCGCCCGTCGCCGGGCGGAAATCAGCGGGGGAATACACGGGCGTGCCGCCGCCGGCCGCGCGCAGGACGCCCTCCAGGGGATCGGGGCCGCCCTTCGGCAGCATGCTCGGGTGGAGCTCCCAAGTGCGGCGCGCGCCGCCGCGGGCGGCTTCGCGCTCGTGCAGTTGCTGGATCTGCTCGGCGAGCCGCGCCATCCGCCCGACCCCGCCCAGCATGTGGGTGAACTCGCGCGCCGAGAGCACGCCGCGCTCGAAGGCGTCGAGCACGAGGTCGAACGCCGCCTCGGCGTCGTCGGCGCAGCGCACCCGCGGCATTTTCAGCGCGAGCGGCCGGTCGGCGCCCTTGGGCATGACTGCCTCCATGCACAGGCGCATGGCGGTCGGGCAGCCGCCGTCGGCACGCCGTAGGATGTTCTTGACCGCCGCCTCCGCCTGCTCGGCGAGCAGGTCCTCCACGGCAATCGCCTTCTTGTTGCGGGAGCCGAGCGGCCGGCCGGCCGGATTGCCGCTCTGTCCGGGTTGGAATTTCATCGCTATAACTCCTTCGGGTATTGGCGCGGGCGCTTGTTCGGCTTGTTATGGCGCGGCGTGCGCGCGGCCACGGTGCACCGCACCAGATCGCTCGCGCCGTTTTTTTCC
>DASZJC010000142.1:0-10298 GCA_035948495.1 Xanthobacteraceae bacterium
TCACCCCTGCTGCGGGACACGCTCTACCCCAACTTGGTCGTCTTCCAGTTGATCCCTAAAGTCGCGCTCGCCCCACTGTTTGTCGTCTGGCTCGGGATCAGCAGCGAGTCGCGCGTCGCATTCGCTGCTTTCGTCAGCTTCTTTCCGGTGGTGATATCGGCAGCCGTCGGCTTCTCCAGTACAGAGGCCTCGGCATTGCGCCTCTGCCGCTCGCTGACGGCGTCCGAATGGCAATCATTTGTGATGGTGCGCTTTCCGTTCGCACTGCCGGCCATTTTCAGCGGCATGAAGATCGCGATGACCCTGGCGATCATCGGCGTCATCATCGGCGAGTTCATCTCGGCCAAGGCGGGGCTCGGCTTTTACATCCTGTACGCCAGCTCGCGCATGGAAACCGGCCTCATTTTCGCGGCCCTGTTTGTGCTCTGCGTCATCGGCGTCTCGCTGTTTGGCGCAGTCGGACTCGCTGAGCGGCTTGTGCGTCGGTCTTATGGCAGGCGCTGATGCGAGGACGGGAGGCCGGATGACACCGCGACGCGGAATATCGCGACGGGGCGTTCTCGCCGGGGCGGCGGCAGGTGCCTTGCTGCTGCCGCGGCCGGGCATTGCCCAACCCCGCACCGTCAAATTCACCCTTGCCTGGCTGGCCCAGGGCAGCTTTGCTTACGTCTATGTCGCGCGCGCCAAAGGGATCATGAAGGCGCGCGGGATCGATTTCGACATCGCCCGCGGCTTCGGCTCGATGGCGTCGGCACAGGCCGTCGCCGGCGGCCAGTTCGAGTTCGCCATTGTCGCGGCGCCGCCATTGATCCTCTCGGTGGCCAAGGCCCTGCCGCTGATCGCGCTCGCGACCAGCGACTATGTTGCGACGATGGGGGTCGGGGTATTGGACAGCTCCCCGATCGCCAAGCCGCAGGACCTCGCCGGGAAGAAGATCGCCTCCGTGCCGACCTCAGGCGAATTTCCCTTCTTCCCGGCCTACGCGGCAAAGGTCGGGCTCGCCCCAAATTCGATCGAGTTCGTGCACGTCGACAACAAGGTCCTCGAGCAGGTGCTGATGGAGAAAGAGGTCGACGCGATCACCTCCTTCGCCCTGGGCAGCGCGTCGGCGATGTTGTCGAAGGGTGTGCAGAGCCGCTGGATGCTGTACAGCGCCGCCGGCATCCGCAACGACGGCCAGACGATCACAACCCAGAAAAAGACGCTGGAAAGCGATCCCGCCCTCTGCGAGGCGGTCACGGGTGGCCTGCTCGAAGCACTCGCGCTTTCATTGACCGATTCGGAAGAATCGCTAGGGCTGTTCCGCAAAGAGGTGCCCGAGATGGCCCTCAACCCCAGCGCCAAAGAATTCGCCCGCATCGGGCTCGGTATGTGGCAGCACGGCGTCGATCGCCCGGAGGCGCGCGAACATGGGCTGGGATGGTCCAATGCAGCCAGCTACGCCGAGACGACCGACCTCGTCATGCAATACTTGAACAGCCCCGGCATGCAGCGGCTGCAGACAGATGCTTTATTCACCAACCGCTTTGCCGGCAAGATCAAGCTGACCGAGGCGGATTGGGCGGGCGTCCGTCAGCGGGTAGCCGAATTCGACAAATATCTGGGCTGACAGAAGTTTCTCGCAACCAGCACCGCAGGAGCCGCAACATGACCACTACAGCCGAAAACGAATTGCTGACCCGCGTCGGACCCGGCACCCCGATGGGCGCACTGATGCGGCAGTATTGGCTGCCGGCCTGCTTGTCGAAGGAACTGACCGCCGACGGCGATCCGCTGCGCTTGATGCTCTTGGGCGAGAAGCTGATCGCGTTTCGCGACAGTGCGGGGCGAATCGGCGTCCTCGATCACCGCTGCCCGCATCGCTGTGCCTCCTTGTTCTTCGGCCGCAATGAGGAGGGCGGCTTGCGCTGCGTCTATCACGGCTGGAAGTTCGACACGGCGGGCAACTGCCTCGAGATGCCGAACCTGCCCATCGACCAGGAAGCCCTGCCCAAAATCAAGGCCAAATCCTACCAGGTCGCGGAGCGCGGCGGCGTGGTTTACGTCTATATGGGCGACCGCGCGATAGCGCCGCCGTTGCCGGCGCTCGAAGCGACCGTATTAGCGCCCGACGAGACCTACGTTTATTGCGCGCAGCGCGAGTGCAATTGGCTGCAGGCGCTCGAAGGCGACATCGACACCTCGCATTTCAGCTTTCTACACACCGGCAAGGTCGAGGTGGGGCACGTCGACCCCGACCATCCGGAACGCTTCCAGCTGATCGACCGGGCGCCGCGCTATCACGTGCAGGCGACCGATTGGGGCGCCATGTACGCCGCCTACCGGCCGGCGCAGCCGGGCCACCTGTACTACCGCTTCGCGCATTTCGTGATGCCGTTCTGGACCCTGTTCCCCAACGGCCCATTGGCCGACAACGTCATCGCGCAGGCTTGGGTCCCGATGGACGACACCCATGTGATGTCGTTCCAGTACGCCTGGCGACACCGGACCCAGCCGCTTTCCGTGACGCGGACCGGAGCGCCGATCCCCTATCTCGAGCGGCAGGTCGCGACCCTGGCCAACACCCCCGATTGGTTCGGCCGCTGGGTCCCGGTGGCCAACAGCGGCAACGACTATCTGATCGACCGCGACAGCCAGCGCACGGTCAGCTTCACCGGCATCGCCTCGGTCTTCGGGCAGGATTCGGCGGTAACCGTGAGCATGGGCGAAATCTCCGACCGGACCCTCGAGCATCTGGCGCCGAGCGACCGCATGATCGTGATGACGCGGCTGCGGCTGCTCGGCGCGGCGCGCGCCTTGCGCGACAGCGGAACGGTTCCGCCGCTGGTCGACGATCCGAGCGTCAGCTATGGCGCGCGCTCGGGCGATATGTTCGCGCCCGAGGATCAGCCGTGGCTCGAGGCTTACGAGGAAACCCTGCGGCAAGCGCAGCATCCCGAGATGCTTCAGGCGGCCGAATGAGGGCGCGAATGTACGAACGCGTCGCCGAATTCGCTAAATACGTGAGCTGAGCTCCCTGCGAATGGCGGCTCTGCAGGAAGCCGTTACCTCTCCAGTCCGGCTGGGCGACAGTGAACCGGGCGGGTGGCGGCGCACCGGTCGCGGCGTGCTGTTGCCGCTCGGCTTCGCAGCGCTGGCAACAGTCGGCTGGGAAATCCTGTGTCGAATGACCCGGATTTCACCGTTGCTGTTGCCGCCGCCCTCCGCGGTCTGGGCGGTGCTGTCGGAGAACTACGAGATCCTTTTCCAGCAAGCCCTGCCAACGACAATCGAGACCGTCGTCAGTTTCGGTCTCGCGACGTTGCTCGGGGTTGCCCTAGCGATCGCCATCACGTTCTCGGCCTGGATACGCGAGGCGCTCTACCCGAACATCGTCATGTTCCAGCTGATCCCAAAGATCGCGCTGGCGCCGCTGTTCATCGTCTGGCTCGGTGTCGGCAGCAAGTCGTGCATCGTCGTCGCCATTTTCATCGCTTTCTTTCCGGTCGTCGTGTCAACCGCCACGGGTCTCGTCAGCGCCAAGCCCGAGGTCCTGCTGCTTTGCCGATCGCTCACCGCAAGCGAATGGCAGATGTTTCGCATGGCGCGTTTTCCTTATGCGATGCCATTCGTCTTCGCCGGCATGAAGGTCGGCGTGACGATGGCAATGATCGGCGTTATCGTCGGCGAGTTCATCACCGCTCAGGCCGGGCTCGGCTATATCATCATGTTTGCCTCCTCCGCCGGCGAGACCGCGACGGTGCTGGCGGCGATCGTGCTCCTCTGCGGCATCGGGCTTGCCCTGTACGGGATTGTGGCGCTGGGAGAATTGGCTGTGCAGCGGTGGTATGGCGGCGAAATGCCGATCGGAGGCGTCGTCTGACCGGGCGTTCCATCGCCATCCCGCTTGCGGTGCACCGGTCCCGCAAGCTGATCCCGGATTTCCGCCTGCACCGCCCGCAGAGCGCCGCCGAGGCGGTGGCGATGAAGGCGGCAGCCGGTCCGGGCGCCGTGTACATGGCCGGCGGCATCGATGTCGTGAACCGAATGAAGTCAGGCTTTCCGGTCACCGATTTGATCCATCTGGGTAGGATCGCGGGGCTCGACGGTATCGAGGAGTTCGACGACGGTTTGCGCCTCGGTGCCCTCGTGACGCACGACCGGATGGCAACGTCGCCACTGGTCCTAGCGCGGCTGCCGGCTTTGGCGCAGACCTGGCCCGATGTCGCCAATATCCGGATCCGCTGCAAGGCCACGATCGGCGGCAACATCATAGTTGGGGACCCGGCCTATGACTTCGCGCTCGCCGCGCTCGCCGCCGATGCGCGTCTGCATTTCCTCGCCGCCGACGGCAGTACACGGATTGTCTCTGCGACACAGCCTGGGGGTGGGTTGCCCGATGGGCTATTGACCGCGATCGGCATGCGGTCCGGCAGCGCGCTTCGGTTGATTTTCGATCGCTCGCTGCGCCCGATCGTGACCTTGGTCCTCGGCCTCGATATCGACAAAGGCCGTATCACTGGAGGGCGGGTCGCGATCGGCTGCGCCTATGCCGCGCCGCTGACGGTGAACCTGCCATTGGACGAACCGCTGTTGCCCAGAGAATTGGCGCACCATGCCGGGCGGCTTACGCAGGAAGTCACCGCAGGCCTGCCCGAGCTGCTCACCGATCATCATGCCACTTCACGGTATCGCCGGCGCATAATCGCGGTCTTGACGCACCGCAATTTGAGCGCGGCCGCATGACCGATGCAATTGAGGTCGCTGTCACAATCAACGGCCGAGGCCACCGGCTAACCGTCCCGCCGCGTCGGGTGTTGGCCGACGTGCTGCGCGAGGATTTGCAGCTTCTTGGCTGCAAAATCGGCTGCGACCAGGCGGTGTGCGGCGCCTGCACAGTGCTCGTCGATGGTATGCCGGTGACGGCCTGCACCACCTTCGCCTTCGAGCTCGACGGCAGGGCGGTGACGACGATCGAGGGATTGGCGGCAGGCGGCATTCTCGATCCGGTTCAGCGCGCTTTCCTTGAGCACAGCGCGTTCCAGTGCGGCTTCTGCACACCGGGCATGATCCTGTCTGTAAAGGCGCTCCTCGCGCGGCACCCCGAGCCGGACGAGAGGCTGATCCGGCAATGGCTGAACGCCAATATCTGCCGTTGCACCGGATACCAGATGATTGTGGAGGCAGTACGCACGGCGGCCAGGATGGGGCCCGGCTGATGGACGGGGCCGCCTCTCCGTTCCGCACCCCGGTCGTCGCGCTCGACGGTCCGGACAAGGTGACCGGCGCAGCGCGCTATACCTTTGATGTGAGCGTGCCCGGCATGTTGCATGCGAAGGTGTTGCGCAGCCCATATCCGCATGCCGGCATCCTCTCGATCGATACCAGGCGCGCTGAGGCGCTCCCCGGTGTCGTCGCAGCCGTGACTGGTGCCGACGCGGCGCGACTGCCGGATCCCTATTACGGCGTCGCGATCCGAGACCAGCCGGTCGTCGCGATCGATAAGGTCCGCTATGTCGGCGACATGGTCGCCGCCGTGGCGGCGATCGATGAGGAAACCGCCTATCGCGCCCTCGCCCTGATCGATGTGCAATACGAGAAGCTGCCGGCAGTAATGACAATCGAGGCGGCCCTGGCGGAGGGCGCGCCGGTGCTGTTCGACACGCCCGTCGCAGGGGAACCCATCAAGCTCGGCGGTGACCTCATCAGCCTGAAAGAGCCGCGTCCGAATGTGCTCTGCGAGTTCGGCTACACACATGGCGACGCGGATGCCGTATTGGCGCGGTCCGACCACGTCTTCGAAGACTGCTTCCACTTTTCACGGATCAACCACTTCCATCTCGAGCCGCACGTCAATATCGCGCGCGTCACGGGCGAGCTCATCGAGTTGTGGTCATGCAATCAGGACCCGTTTGTGCTGCGCAGCGACATTGCGCGGATCTTCGGGCGGCATGCCAATAACATTCGCATCCATGCGAGCTATGTCGGTGGCGGTTTTGGCGGCAAGAGCTTCTGCAAGATGGAACCGCTCGTCGTGCTGCTGGCGATGAAGGCGGGCCGGCCGGTGCGCCTCTGCCTCAGCCTCGACGAAAGTTTGCTGACGCTCACCAAACATGCCGGGATCCTGATGCTGAAAACGGGGGTCACCAAGGATGGCCGGCTGACGGCACGCAAGAGCGAGATCCAGCTCGACGGCGGCGCCTATTCGGACGCGAGCGCGCTGACGGTGGTCAAGACCGGATACCGCATCACCGGTCCCTATCGTTGGGACGCCGTTGCGACGCGCGCTTATGCGGTGCGCACCAATACGGTTCCGGCCGGGTCGTTTCGCGGCTTTGGCGGAACCCAGGCGAGCTTTGCGTCGGAATCTCAGATCGATATGATTGCGCGGCGGTTGGGGATCGACCCCCATGATTTCCGCTGCAAGAACCTTCTCGCCCCGGGCGAGCCGTTTCGACCAGGCGACAGCGGCATTGACAGCGACCTTGCGAAAGGGCTCGACGAGGTCGTCGAACGCATCGGCTATCGGCAGCGTGTTCGAAGCTCGGCGCAGGGTCACAAGGCGCGCGGGATGGGCCTCAGCATCGGGATCAAGGATGGCGGCGGCACCGGAAATCATGCCCAAGCCCTCGTCAAACTATACTCCTCCGGGCGAGCGATCGTCAGTGCCGCCGCGGTCGAGATCGGTCAGGGGGCAACCACAACGTTGAGCCGCATCGCCGCCGAGACTTTGAATCTTCCGCTCGATTGGGTGCGCTACGGCGCGATCGACACCGACTTGACGCCTCTCGACAACGGCACGCATGCCAGCTGCGGCACTGTGGTGACCGGCATCGCCGTCATGCGAGCAGCAGCCGATGCCCGTGCCCAGGTCCTCGAATTCGCCTCCGAGCGGCTCGGCTGCACGGCGGCCGAGCTGGCGCTCGACAATTGGACCGTTCGGCGCGGCAACTACGCTCATCCGCTCGCGCCGATGATCGCGGAGCACTATGGCGGCGCCGGGTTCGAATTCATTGGCCGCGGCATGGTCAAGGTCCCCAATGACCCAAAGGCGCCGCTGACCGCGGCGAGCTTGTTCTGGATGCCGAGCTGGGTTGGGGCCGAGGTCGAAGTCGATCGCGAGACCGGAAAGGTGCAGGTGGTGCAACTCGTGGTCGGCGCCGATTCCGGGCGCAGCGTCAACGCGATCGCGTGCCGCGGGCAGGTCGAAGGCGCTGCATTGCAGGCCTTCGGGCAAAGTCTCTTCGAAGAATTGCGCTACAACGGCGCCGAGCCGGCCAATGCGACGCCGCTCGCTTATCGCGTGCCGCTCGCGGGCGACCTGCCGGAGCGGTACGAGTCGTTCGTCCTCGAGCATGGCGGCCCCGGCCCGTTCGGCGCCAAAGGCATAGGCGAGAGCGGCATGCTCGGCGTCGCGGCGGCGATCGCCAATGCAATCGAAGACGCGGTCGGCGTCAGGGTCACGCAAATTCCATTCACGCCGGAACGCGTGCTCGCGGCGATCGAGGCGGCGCGGTGACCCCCACCGTGAGCCTGCCGATGTACAACCTGCCCGAAATGCGGGCGGACAACGCGCGTTTCTGGGAGGCGCTGCGGGAGTTATTGGTCGAGGCGGGGCTGCGCGATCTTCCCGAGAGGTTGACCTTCGACCGACTGCCGGTGCCGGAGCGGATCGGCCCTGAGGTCCTCTTCTCACAGACCTGCGGCTACCCGCTTGAGACGATCTATTCCGGGCAGACCATCCGCCTCGGCACGCCGTGCTATGCCGTGCCCGGATGCGACGGGCCCACCCATTGCGGCCTGTTCATCGTGCCGGCCGGATCAGCAGCGCGCGAATTGCCCGATCTGCGCGGCGGTGTATTCCTCTTCAACAGCCGTCATTCCAATTCGGGGATGAACCTGCCGCGGCGCGCCCTCGCAGACATCGCCGATGGCCGCCCCTTCTTCGCGAAGGTCATTGAAACCGGCAGTCATCCCGGCAACCTCGACCGCATCGCACGCAGCGAAGCCGATGCGACCGCGGTCGACAACGTCACCTACGCCTTTTGGCGTCATTACCGCCCCGAAGCCGCGCGGCAAGTCCGAGTCCTCGCGCGGACACCAACTAGCCCGGCGATTCCGTTCGTGACCTCGGTCGCGACGGCGCGCGCGACCATCGCAATATTGCGCGACGCCTTGACCCACTTGGGACGCGAGCCTCACACTGCAACGGCGCGCGCCGGTCTCTCGATCACCGACATCGTGGATGTGCCCGCCGCAGCCTATCGCCGGCTGCTTGAATACGAGCGCGAAGCAGCCGAACTCGGTTATCCTGAGCTCGCTTAAAGCAGGAGGCATCAATGCTCGAGGAGAAATTGACCGGCCGCGTCGCACGGTTTGCGGACCGCCGAGAAGACTGGTCGGTGTTCGGGTTCGAGACCGCCCGCGATCCGCGCTACGCCCGCGCCCAACGCCGCTACCTCGGTGCCAGCGGTTCGGCAGATCCCAGGGATTTGCGCGGCGCCATCCCCGCGACGGCTTTCACGATGTCGATACAAACCATGCCCGCGGGAAACCGCATCCCGGTCCATTGCCACGAAACCGAGGAAATCTTCTTTATCCTCGAAGGCGAATGCCTCGTGCGCTGCTGGGAGGCTGGGGAGAGCTGCGATATTCGGCGGGGCCGCTGGGATCTCGCAGCGTTGCCGCCGTTCCTGAACCACGAGATCTTCAACAACGGTCCCGGCGATTGCCATGTCCAGACATTGCTCGCCAAGCCCCAGCCATTACGTCCGCAATATGCCGACCCCGAGCTGCTGGAGCTGCAAGCGGCCCAGGGGTGAGGCGCGCAGACGGCTGCCACTAATCGCGAGTGATGGGGGCCGTGCGTTGAGAGGATAGACGCGGGTCCGACTGGCACGAATCCTGCGAGAGTCCGGTGACTTCTTTTCGAAATTCTCGAGGGAGCGGCCGGGATGAACCGCATTGCCATCGCAGAGCTTACTCCCGCGGCATTTGCTGCTTTTGGTGAAATCGGCGCGCCGCTCGCCGATGGGGTTCACGCCGCGGGTGATGTCGCGCTCGACCTATCGCGTGGCAAGCCTGGGTTTTACATTATGCGTGTCGACCGGCGCGGCCTCGTCCCATTGGCGTTTGCGACATGAAGCGCACGGTAGAGATTGCCGGTGGTGGCATTGCGGGGCTGACGACTGGTCTCGCCTTTGCGCAGAAGGGGTGGCGCGTTGGCGTCCACGAGCAGGAGAGCGCACTGCGAATTTTAGGTGCGGGGATCTACATTTGGGAAAACGGACTGCGGGTGCTCGACATATTGGGCGTGCTGCCTCGAGTGACCGCCGGCGCCATCCCGGCCTCTTGCCATGAAAAGCGCAACCACAATGGCAGCGCATTCGCCAGCAGCCGTGTCGGCCAGGATTTCCGCCTATACGTGCCGCTGCGCGAAACCCTGCTGACGGTGCTCCACGAAGCCTTGGTCGCCACCGGCGGAGAGGTCGTGTTCTATTCGCGCGCAGTGGCAGCAGATCCGGACGGGTGGCTGCATTTCGAGGATGGAAGCTCGCGGCACGCTGACCTCGTCGTTGGCGCCGATGGTGTCAACTCGCTGGTCCGCGACAGCCTAGGCCTGTTGAAATGGCGGCGTCCGGCGAACCAATTCGGCTACCGGGCGATGATCCGACGCGAGCCGAATGAGCTCGAAACGGCGGTCGGGCAAGCACATTGCGAGAACTGGAACGGCTCGCGCCGACTGCTCTACGCGCCATGCACCGCCGAGCTCGCTTATGTGCAATTGACTTCACTGGCGGGCGACAGTTCGGGCAATGCGGTGCCGATCGATCGCGGTTTTTGGCGCGCGCTGTTTCCCCATTTGGGTTGGATTATCGACCGTATCCCGGACGATGGACGAGGCGACTGGTTCGAGATCATCCGGCTCGAGGGCTGGTCGAGCGGCCGGGTGGCGATCGTCGGCGACGCGGCCAGCGCGCAGCCGCCTTTTCTCGGCCAAGGAGGCGGATGCGCGATGATGTCGGCCTTTGTTCTGGCTCACATGATCGATCGCGAAGGCGACGTGCTCGACGGCATCGCCGCTTGGGAGATGCAGGAACGCCCATTTACCGAATGGATCCAGCGGATCGCCTATTGGTACGGGCAATTGGCCCTCCTTCCAGCTAGCGCGCGCACAGCCGTCTGTAAAGCTCTCAACGCGAGCGAGTGGGTGAAGCGTCAGACATTGCTTGCGGCGGCTTGCCGGGACGTGACCGCGCCACGCCGAATTTCGCCCAGCCCCGCCTCGAACGCACCCATCTATCCTCTGATGCACTGAT
>DASZJC010000143.1:0-3957 GCA_035948495.1 Xanthobacteraceae bacterium
TTCCGGAATACCGATTCCGCGGTCTTCCACGACCACCGCGACCTGTCCCGATTCCGTCCGGGCGCCGATCTTGATGAGGCCGCCGCCGGGCGAGTACTTGATTGCGTTGGACAACAGGTTGCTGAACACCTGGAACAGCAGCTTGGAATCGCCGACCACCGGCAGCGGCTGCCCGCCGAAGTCTTCCCAGATCTGCGAGCGCGGCGCGATCTCCCGGTGCAGCTGGCAGACGTCGTGCAGCAGCGCCGCCAGGTCGATCTCGACCGGATGATAATAAAGTCCCGCCCCGCCGTCGAACAGCCGCGAAGAGTTGAGCAGGTTGTCCATCAGGCTGGTCATGCGCAGCACGGCGGTGCGAATCTTGCCGGCGCGTTCGGCAATTTCCTCGGCGCCGAGACGATCCTTGGTCTTGATCATCCGCTGGGCATGCCCGTCGATGATGGTCAGCGGCGTGCGGAACTCGTGCGAGGCCATCGATACGAAGTTGCGCTGCAGCTCGGTCAGGCGCTGCTCGTGCGCCAGCCGTTCCTCCAACATCGACGCCTGCTGGGCCAATCCCTGCTGACTGAGCATCAGCTCGATCGCGTTGTTGCGGAACACCACGACCGCGCGCGCCATCTCGCCGATTTCGTCGCGCCGCTGCGTGCCCGGGATGTCGATGTCGGTATCGTTTTCCGCCAGGCGGTGCATGCGGCCTGCCAGGTTGAGCAGCGGCCGCGATATGGCATGCCTGACGTAGAGCAGCGCGCCCGCTCCCAGCACGCCGGCAAACAACATTGCGACGCCGATCAGCCAGCGCGCCTGCCGATAGGCCGAATCCGCCCGATCGTTTGCCTCGCGCGCGGCCGCGACGTTGCGGTCGGTCAGTTGTCCGAGCGTATCGCTGGCCGCGTCGTACGCGGATTGCGAGGTCGTGGAATAGAGCGTGATCGCCTCGCGCCGGCGGTCGGTCGGCAACAATTGCACGACTTGCCCGACGAGGTTTCGATAATCGTTCCACCGCGCCGTGAATTGCTCGTACAGCCGGCTCTCGCCCGGGTCGTTGTGAATCCGCTCGTAACCTCGCTGTGCCCGCTCAATGTACAGGTCGAGCTCCTCCATCTCCTTTTCGGTTGCGGCGACCTCCGCCGGCGTCTGCGAGAGGAGGTAGCGGCCCTCCGCGGCGCGGAAATCGGAGGTGAAATTGTTGAGATCGCCGAGCAGCCGGGTGTTGGGGAGCCAACGATCGCGGATATCCGCCGACACCCGATTGAAGTCGCTCAGGCGACCGATGCTGAACAGTCCGAGCACGAGCACGAGCACGAAGAAGAAAAAGAACACCGCGGACAGGCGGAAACGAATTGATCGCAATTGCCTCATGGCGGCGCCTCGCCACATTGTGTAACCTCAGCTTACCATGGTGGACGCGGCGCGGACAGGAGCCCCGGTTTATGCGGTGGTGCCGGCGCGGCCAGGGCGTCGGTCGTGCACGCAAAGCCGCGCACAACCGGTTTGCGGGCCCACGCGGACGTTGGCAACTGTGATTGATCACAGTTCCCCGCCCGCGCGCCGCCCGGTACCGTCCGGGATGCCGGCTGCCGAGCGTGGGGAACGGGATAGCCAATGGCAAGCAAATCGTTGATTGCGGCGTTGGCCGCGGTTGCGGGCGGGTTTGTGCTGATCGGCTGCACGGCCGTCGGCTGGCAGCCGGTGGCGCATTCGGTCGACCAATGCGTGCGCCGCGCCAAGCTGGCGATGCGCGATTCCGACTTCACCGAACGCTTTGCCGTCTATCCGGGCGACGGCGAGACCGTGGTTTACGGCCAGCACGGGGGCTATCGGGCCCACCTCCATTGCAGCATCGACAATCCCGCGATCCGCGTCGAGGTCACCGGCTTCGATCCCGAGCAGACCGAACGGTATAAAGAATCCATAACCAAGCGCTTTTGAAATCGGCGGCCCGCATTGACAGCGCGGTCGATTGCTCTATGTCGAACGGCGGCGAAAACGCGGATCGACATGGAACGGCCTGCCCGCGCCAGCTGGCGGCGCGACGCGGCCGCATCTTCGATCGTGGCGTGGGCGATGGCTCATGGCGCAAGGTCGCAGGAAGATTTTATGTATCGAGGATGACCGCGAAACGGCGGCATTGATCGCCGAGGAATTGACGGAGCGCGGTTACGACGTCGGCGTTGCCCATGACGGGCAGGAGGGCTTCGCCGCCATCCTGCGCACGATGCCCGATCTGGTGCTGTGCGACATCAGCATGCCGATCATGTCCGGCTTCGAGGTGCTGGAGCGCCTCACCGCGATCATGCCGCGTTTCGGCAACATGCCGTTTTTATTTCTCACGGCATTGACCGATCGCGAAGACGAGATCAAGGGGCGCCAACTCGGCGCCGACGACTACGTGACCAAGCCCATCGATTTCGAGGTGCTCGGCGCCATCATCGCCGCGCGCCTGGCCCGCGTCGCCCGCGCGGAAATCTGGCCGAAGCTCGTGGATCTCAACGATCGCGAGATCCAGGCCCTCACCTGGGCGGCGCGCGGCAAGACCTCGGCGGAAATCTCGAAGATTCTCGGGCTCGCCAAGCGAACAGTCGATTTTCACATCGACAATGCCCGCATCAAGCTCGGCGTGTCGACGCGCGTGCAGGCCGCCATCAAGGCGGCGACGGCCCGACTGATCGAGCCGTGAAAATTTACCGCTTGGGCCGCATGCCGGTGCCGCCGACCCCGGCGACAACCTTGGCGGGGCCGCCAATCGCGCCCGGCCCGGAGCCGGTGCGGCCCATGCCGGTGCCGCTGATCCGGCCGCCGTATGCCGATAGGGACGGAGGCGCCGGGTGACCGGCATTCGCCGGGGGAATGCCGGTGCCGATTTTTCCCGTGCCGCCCCGCGCGGTGGGACTCAAGCCCGGCAGGCCGACCTGCGCGCCGATGGCATTGGCCTTCACCGCCCCGCCGACGGCGTTCGGTCCCGCAGTCCGGCCCGCCGCGATCGGGTTGAGGCTCGCCGGCTTGGTTGCGACGCCGATCGCATTCTTGGCCGCGGCCGCGGCGCCCCCGTCGGGCCTTTGCCGACGATAAAAGCTCGGTGCCGCCGTGCGGGTCGCGGCGGCTTTTTTCCGAGCGCCCGGCCGGCCGAGGCCATGCATGGCATTGCGACCGGGCGGCGGCGTCCAGATCAAATCCGGATTGATCTCGTGCAATGCGTGCGGGCCGGCGTTTGTCCGTCCGTTGCTCGCTGCCGCCTCGCCGCGGTCGCGAGAGCGGAAGCCGTGGCGGCCGCGGTCCGCCGGGATGGCCCGACCTCTGTGCGCCACGGCGTCCATGCCGCTCGGATGGGCCTCCGGGCGATCGGCGCTGGCGGGAGCGGCGGCGCCTTCCCAGGTGCGGCCCGCGGCGGCGGGGCCGGCCGCCCGATGATGGTGGTGCACGTGCCGCGAAGCATATGCCGCCGCCTGCGTGCCAGCGCGCTCGCGCGGGCCGGCTTGCGCGAGCGACGCCGCGAATGCGCCGAGCACGACAACGGCAAGCACCTGACGGATCGGATTCAAGCGGGTCTCCCTAGACTTCGACCAGGCTTTGCTGCTCGTCGTCCTGCCCGGCGGGTTCCGGGCCGTCGCCCTTGCCCAGGAACAACGTCTGCAGTGCCGGGACCACCACGAGCATGATGATCGGTCCGATGAACATGCCCCCTACCACCACGGTCGCGAGCGGCCGCTGCACTTGCGAGCCGATCCCGCTCGAGACGGCGGCGGGCAGCAGGCCGATGCAGGCGGACAGCGCCGTCATCAGCATCGGCCGCATGCGCTGCTCGGCGGCGTGGAACATCCCCTCCATCGTGCCCATGCCGGCCGCCCTGACCTGATTGTAGTAGGTGATGACCAGGATCCCGTTCATCACCGAAACGCCGAACAACGACACGAATCCGATCGCCGCCGAAATGCTGAAGTCCAGGCCGGTGACGTAGAG
>DASZJC010000144.1:0-2713 GCA_035948495.1 Xanthobacteraceae bacterium
CCCGGCGTCAAGCTCGCGCCGGCCGGCGTCACCGCGCGCGAGCTGATCGAGGAATTCTGCGGCGGCATGGCGCAGGGCCACGCGTTCAAGGCCTACCTGCCCGGCGGCGCCTCGGGCGGCATCCTGCCCGCCTCCATGGCCGATATCCCGCTCGACTTCGGCACCCTGGAGAAGCACGGATGCTTCGTCGGGTCGCACGCGGTTGTGATCCTGTCCGACAAGGACGACATGAAAGCGGTGGCGCTCAACCTGATGCGCTTCTTCGAGGACGAGAGCTGCGGCCAGTGCACGCCGTGCCGGGTCGGCACCGAGAAGGCCGTGCAGCTGATGGCGCGGGGACCGTGGGACGCGGCGCTGCTCGACGAACTCTCGGCCGCCATGCGGGACGCCTCGATCTGCGGGCTCGGCCAGGCGGCCCCCAACCCGCTGCTGTGCGTGCTAAAATATTTCCCGGACGAACTGGCCAAGCCGCTGGGACGTTGGTGACCGAAAGGCTTCCGCGATGAACGACAGCAATAAGCCGGCGGCCAATGCCTTCACGCTCGACGGCCGCGAGGTCGAGATCCGCGCCGGCGAGACCATCTGGCAGGCGGCCAAGCGCCTCGGCATCGACATCCCGCACCTGTGCTACGCGCCCGAGCCCGGCTACCGGCCGGACGGCAATTGCCGCGCCTGCATGGTGGAGATCGAGGGCGAGCGCGTGCTCGCCGCAAGCTGCATCCGCGCCCCCACCCCAGGCATGAAGGTCACGACCGCCTCGGAGCGCGCCAAGGCGTCGCGCAAAATGGTGTTCGAGCTGCTGATCGCCGACCAGCCGGAGCGGGCGACCGCGCACGATCCCGCCTCGAAATTCTGGGCGTGGGCCGACCGCATGGGGATTGCGCTCAGCCGCTTCCCGGCGGACGCCCGGCCGGCAGCCGACCGCAGCCATCCGGCCATGGCGGTCAACCTCGACGCCTGCATCCATTGCAACCTGTGCGTCCGCGCCTGCCGCGAGGTGCAGGTCAACGACGTGATCGGCATGGCCGGGCGCGGCCGGACTGAGAAAATCGTGTTCGACTTCGACGACCCGATGGGCGGCTCGACCTGCGTCGCCTGCGGGGAATGCGTGCAGGCGTGCCCGACCGGCGCCCTGATGCCGGCGAATCTCCTCGACGCCGACAACGTGCGCACCGAGTTCGCCGACCGCAGGGTCGACAGCGTGTGCCCCTATTGCGGCGTCGGCTGTCAGCTCACCTATCACATCAAGGACGACAAGCTGCTGTACGTCACCGGCAAGAACGGCCCGGCGAACGAGAACCGGCTGTGCGTCAAGGGCCGCTTCGGCTTCGACTACGTGCACAACAAGCAACGCCTGCTCAAGCCGATGATCCGCAAGGACGGCGTGCCCAAGGTGGCGCACGAGTTCATCGATCCGGCGAACCCGTGGACCCACTTCCGCGCGGCCACCTGGGAGGAGGCGCTCGACCGCGCCGCCGCCGGCCTGAAGAAAATCCGTGACCGCGACGGGTCGAAAGCGCTCGCCGGATTCGGCTCCGCCAAGGGCTCGAACGAGGAGGCCTATCTGTTCCAGAAGCTGGTGCGCACCGGCTTCGGCACCAACAACGTCGATCATTGCACGCGGCTGTGCCACGCCTCGTCGGTCGCGGCGCTGATGGAAGGGGTCGGCTCCGGCGCGGTCTCCGCCACCTTCAACGAGTGCAAGAATTCCGAGGTGATCGTGGTGATCGGCGCCAATCCGACCGAGAACCACCCGGTCGCCGCCACCTTCTTCAAGCAGGCGGCCAAGCGCGGCGCGACCCTGATCGTCGCCGACCCGCGCGGCCAGGCGCTCAAGCGCCACGCCGCCCACATGCTGCAGTTCAAGAGCGGCACCGACGTGGCGATGCTCAACGCCATCCTCAACACCATCGTCACCGAGAAGCTCTACGACGAGCAGTACATCCAGACCTACGTCGAGGGGTTCGCGCCGTTCGCCGAAAGCATCAAGGAGTTCACGCCCGAGGAGATGGCGCCGATCTGCGGCATCGAGGCGGACGTGCTGCGCACGGTGGCGCGCAAGTTCGCGCGCGCCAAGTCGGCGATCATCTTCTGGGGCATGGGCATTTCGCAGCACACCCACGGCACCGACAACGCCCGCTGCCTGATCGCGCTCTCGCTGATCACCGGCCAGATCGGCCGGCCCGGCACCGGGCTGCATCCGCTGCGCGGCCAGAACAACGTGCAGGGCGCCTCCGACGCCGGCCTCATCCCGATGTTCTTCCCCGACTACAGGTCGGTGGAGGATCCGCAGATCCGCGCGCGCTTCGAGGACGCCTGGGGGACCAAGCTCGATCCGAAGAAGGGCCTCACCGTGGTCGAGATCATGGACGCGGTGCACGCCGACGTGATCAAGGGCATGTACATCATGGGCGAGAACCCGGCGATGTCGGACCCGGACCTCAATCATGCGCGCGAGGCGCTGGCGCATCTCGAGCATCTGGTGGTGCAGGACCTCTTCCTCACCGAGACCGCGGTCTACGCCGACGTGGTGCTGCCGGCCTCCGCCTGGCCGGAGAAGGACGGCACGGTGACCAACACCAACCGCCAGGTGCAGATGGGCCGCACGGCGCTGCCGCTGCCGGGCGACGCCAGGCTCGACTGGCAGCTGATCCAGGAAATCGCCCGCCGCATCGGGCTCGCCTGGAACTACAAACATCCGAGCGAGATCTAC
>DASZJC010000145.1:0-7360 GCA_035948495.1 Xanthobacteraceae bacterium
TTTGTGCAGGATGTCGTCCGCGGCGACCTTGAGCGCGACCGGGAAACCGAGCGCGGCGGCCGCCGCTTCGGCCGCGTCAACCGAGCCGACCAGCCGCGCGTCCACCACCGGCAGGCCCGCGGCTTTGAGGAAGCGCAGCGACTCGAACTCGGAGAGCGGGGCCCCGCGGGTCAATGCAGGTATGGCGGCCGGCTGGTCCCGCGGCGCATCCTTACGCTCGAAATGCTTGCGGAAGGCGACGAGCGCCGCCACAGCGCGCACCGCGTTGACCGGCTCCTCGTAGCTCAGAAACCCAAGCGCCTGCAGGCCGGCTCGGAATTCCGGCGTGGTGAGCGCGGCCGCCACCAGCAACATGTCCGGATATTGCGTGTGCAGCCGCGCGAACAGCTCGAGCAGAAGCGCGGCGCGCTCGGGCACGCGCGCGCTCGAGCCGATGAACGGCACGAGGCTGCCGTAGCCGCCTTGCGCTGCGATGATCTCGATCGCCTGGCCGAGCAGGCTGAAGTCGTTGACCACCTGGCCGGTGATGTCGATCGGGTTGCGGGTCGCCGCAAACGGCACAAGCTGCTTGATCTTGTCCTGGGCCGGCTGCGGCATCGGCGCCACGTCCAGCCCGTGGTCGGCGGCCGCGTCCGCCATCAGCACGCCGACCCCGCCCGATACGGTCACGAGCCCGACGCGATCGTTCGCCGGCCGCTGCGCGGTCGCGCAGGCGACCCCGATTTCGAGGAACTCCTCGATGCTGGTCGCGCGGTAGACGCCGAACTGGCGGAACACCGCATCGTAGACCGCGTCGGCGCCGGCGAGCGCCGCGGTGTGGGATTGCGCCGCCGCCGCGCCCACCTCGGTGCGGCCGAGCTTGATGGCGATGACCGGTTTGGCGTTGCGCTGCGCAATCTCGAGCGCGCGGATGAGCTTGCGGCCTTTGCGGAAGCCTTCGAGATAGACGAGGATCGACTTGGTGCCGGGGTCCTCGGCCAGGAACGCGAGGCCGTCGGCGACGTCGACGTCCGCCTCGTTGCCGGTGGTGATGCAAAAACTGAACGCGAGGTCGCGGTCACGCGCCATGCGGTGCAGATGGCCGCCGAACGCGCCGCTCTGGGTGACGATGCCGAGCGCGCCGCCGGGCTTGCCGCTGTCGGCAAACGCCGGATGGAAGCTCATGTAGAGGCCGGTGGAAAAATTCACGAGCCCGATGCAATTCGGCCCCATGATGCGGATGCCGCCCGCCCGCCCGATCGCCGCGATGCGCTCCTGCTGGCGCGCCCCTTCTTCATCGATCTCGGCAAAGCCGGCGCTGAAGATGATGACCGCGCGCACGCCGACGTCGATGCAGGCTTCGAGCGACGGGATCACGTGCACGGCCGGCACCGCGATGAGCGCCAGGTCGACCGGGCGGCCGACGTCGCGGATCGACGCAAATGCCGGCAGGTCCTGGATCGTCGGCGCCCTGGGATTGACCGGATAGATCGGCCCCGCGAACCGATTTGCCTTCAGGAACGCGAGCGGCATGCCGCCGATCCGGGCCGGATCCGACGACGCGCCGATGATCGCCACGGATGCCGGCCGGAACAGCGGCTCGAGCGAAGCAACGTCGATGTGGTCCGAATTTTCCACTTCACCTCTCCCCGGCGGGGAGAAGGCGGAGAATGCTGTCTGCGCGACCCATCACGCCGGCTCAGCTACCTTTGCGCGCAGATATCGCTTCACCTGCTCGGCATCGAGCACGACGGCGGGATCGTATTCGGGGGCGTCCTCGATCTGCTCGAGGTCGTTGAGGCCGCAATATTTGTAGATGCGGTTGGTCACCGAGATCAGCCGCACCGGCCGGCGCGGATCGGCGTTGAAGTGCTGGTGGATGGTACTCGGCGGAACGTAGATCACGTCGCCGGCCTCCCACTCGAAGCGTTTGATCTCCGCCTGTGGCTTCCAGTGATAGGTGTCGGTGATCTCCACGTCGCAGTCCTGGTGCAGGTCGTAGCCGCGGCCCTCGAGCACGTAGAGGCACTCCTCGGCGAGGTGGCGGTGCTTGCCCGAGCGGCTGCCCGGCGGAATCACCTGCATGTAGGCGTCGACCGTTTCCACGCGAGTGTTCATCTGCTCGTTGAGCAGGTGCTTGAGCAGCCCCTGCCGCGCCATTTCCCACGGCATCTCGGCCGGCCGTGCGATCTTCCTACGCTTGGCGTTGCGCGTGGGCGCCGACGCCGCGTCGTCCAGCATGTCCTGGTAGAGCTTGCGGTGCAGCGCGCCGGTCAACCAGGCTTTCGACTCACCCCAGGCCATGGCGCACCTCAGGAACGATCGTTGTCGTGATTGAGGTCGTGCTCGCGCTCGCGCGGGGCGAAGCCGACGCCGCCCGGCGCCGGCTCGGTCGGACGCGGCTCGACCAGCTTCTGGAACAGCATGTTCATGAACATGTACATCGGCTTGCACTTCATCACCAGGGCGCGCGCCGGCTTGTCCGGATCGGCGTTGAAGTGCTGGTGGACGCAATTGTTGTGCACCACCGCGATGTCGCCCGCCTGCCAGTCGTAGCGCACGCCGTCGTGGATCTCGTAGCCGCGCCCGTCGAGGATGTAGAACGCCGCCTCGTTGACGTGGCCGTGCTTCTGCGACTTGCCGCCCGGCCCGTATTCCTCGATGTGCAGGTGCAGGGTCTGGGCGATGCCGTCCTTGGGCTCGACGTAGTGGCGGCTGTAGGCCTGCGGCCCGTCGACGAACTTGATCTCCTTGCCCTTGCGCACCCGCGGTAGCGCCCGCAGGCGGGCCAGTTCCTCCTTGAGCCCGTAGTGCCCGGCGATCGCGCGCACGAACACCCGGTCCTTCTTGCTGTGGTAGTGGGACTCCGTTCCCGGATGCGTTTCGGGGTCGCTGGCCATTGGCACCTCCGGCGGCGCGGCTGCCGTTGTCCTCCAGAAAGGCCGCAAGATCAATCCCCGCGCCGACGTGGACCCGCGGCAGCCGTCCGATGGCGCCATGGCTGCGGCCGTTCACGCGCGCCCTTGCTTCAGGACGCCGCCGCGTGCTCGCGATGGGCGGCCGCAGCCTGCGCGCGGATGGCCTCGTCGCGGCGTTTGCGGGCGAGCGCGGCTTCGCCGCCGCTCGTCACATGATAGAGGTCGAGGGTGTCGAACTCGTCCGCGCGCGGCGGCGCAATGGCGAGGTCCGAGTAGGTCCAGCGGTCGGGCGCGGCCAGCACCTCGTTCATCGTCTTCTTGGCGCGCCGATAGACCGACCAGTAGCCCCACGCCTTCACCAGAATCTCACGCAGGTAGCGCGGGTAGAACACGAGCGGGCTTTCGATCGGCAGCCCGCCCCGGCGGTCGCGACGGAACTTGAGGCGGAATGCGCCGCCTTCGAGCGGATGCACGCCTTCGTAGAGGATCATCAGCAGGAACCACAAGATCGTCGATAACGTCGTGTGCGGCCGGCCGAGCGGATGGGCGGCGGTGCGGCGCAGGATCGTGCGCAAGTGCTTCGGAGTGTAGAACGCATCCCACGCGGCGCGATAAGCCTCCTCCCACTCCCGGTCGGACATGCGGGGATGATGCGAAACGCGGTGGTTGAGGTCGTATTTGTTGACGTCCGGGTCCATCCAGACGCCGTTGCGCAGCAGCACCTTGTGGTCCTCGGAGCCGGGCAGCGGCGTCAAAAAGAAAAATTCCAGGATATCGACCGGCAGCTCGCGCTTGATGATCTCGATGTCGCGCAGGATCGTTTCCTTGGTGTCGCCGGGGAACCCGAGGATATAGCCCGCGTAGGTGATGGCGCCGTGCTCGCGCCATTTCTGCAGCATCTCGCGGTAATCGGTGATCTTGTTCTGGCGCTTCTTGGCGGCAATGAGGTTATCCGGGTTGATGTTCTCGAGCCCGATGAAGACGCGGCGCACGCCCGCCTGCTCCGCCTTCTCGATGAAATTGGGAATCTTGTGGCACAGGGTGTCCACCTGAATGGTGAAACCGATCTTGAGGCCCTCGCCCAGGCGCAACTGGATCATGCGGTCGAACAGCTGCTCCCAATGCCGGTTGCGGGCGAAATTGTCGTCGGTGATGAAGAAGCGCTTGATGCCCTGGGCGTGGTTGTCGCGGATGATCTTCTCGAGGTCGTCGGGCGAGCGGTACCGGCTCTTGCGTCCCTGGACGTTGATGATGGTGCAGAACGAGCACTGGTAGGGGCAGCCGCGGCCGAGGTCGATGCTCGAGAGCGAGCCCGAGGTGCGGCGCACGTGCTTGCGCGGCAGGAACGGCGCCGGCTCGCCTTCGAGCGACGGCAGGTCGTCCATGTGGTTGTACAGGGGCTTCGGCGTGCCGTTGTACGCATCGCGCAGAACCGCATCGAGCCGGCCGTGCTCGGCCTCGCCGGCGAAGAACGAGATGCCGAGGTCCTGGGCCGCGCGCATCTCCGCGGGCATGTCCGGCAGCATGGCGAGGCAGCCGGACACGTGAAACCCGCCGATGCATACGGGCAGGCCGGCGGCGAGAAACGGGCGGGCGAGATCGACCGCGCGGGGGAACTGATTGGACTGGACGCCGACGAGCCCGATAAGCACCCGGCCGCCGGCCCGGCGAAGCAGGCGGATGATGCGATCGGGCCGCACCCGCCGGTTGGTCTCGTCATAGGTGTGCAGGCGCATGTCGACGCCGAGCCCGAGCACCTGGCGTTGCCGCGCGTCCTCGGCGAGACCGTTGAGACAGGCGAGCGTATTGGACGGAATCGCCGAGCGCGCCCATTGGATCGGATAGCCGTCGTCGTCGTAATGGCTCGGCTTGATCATTACGAAGTGGAAGACGGCGGCCCGATCGGCCGCAGCAAGACTCGGCATCGTCACCCTCTTTAACCCCCGCCCGGGCCTGTGGGACGAACGACCTTAGCATCGATCAGGTGTGCAGTGCGAAGGAACTTTGGCCGGCCGGCTCACACCTCTGAGGCCATCAGGCGCACGCCGTCTTCGACCGGCCGGCCGGTCAAGTCCGGTTCGGGCTGGGCGAGCCGATAGCCGACGCCCAGCTCGGTCACGACGATGCTGGGGCTCGCCGGGTTGGCTTCGACCTTGTGCCGCAACTTGCGCACCAAAATCCGCAGGTACTGGGTGAAATGGACGTGGCCGGCGCCCCAGATTTCCTTGAGCAGCTGCTGATGGGTGACGACGTTGCCCGCGTGCTGACCGAGCACCTGCAGCAGCCGATATTCCTTGCGCGTCAAACTGATCCGCTTGCCGTGCAGGCTGACCTGGCGGGTGACGAGATCGATCGACAGCGGGCCCGCCCGCACCACCGGGTCGCCGATCGAGCATCGCACGTGCCGCCGCATGGCGGCGTGGGCGCGCGCCAGCAACTCCCCCATGCCGAACGGCTTGACCACGTAATCGTCGGCGCCGAGTTCGAGCACCCGCACCTTCTCGTATTCGTCCGTGCGCACGGAAAGCACGATGAGCGGAACGTCCGACCATGCCCGCAAGCGTTCGAGCACCTCGCCGCCGTCCATGTCCGGCAGGCCGAGGTCGAGAAGGATCAGGTCGGGCGACCTGAGCGTCGCGGTCCTGAGGCCGTCGCCGGCGCTCCCGGCTTCCAGCACCGAGAAACCGTCGATCTCGAAACCGGCACGCAGGAACCGCCGGATCTGCTGCTCGTCGTCAATGACGAGGACCACGGGTGACGGCTTACGCATTGCACGCCTCCTCGACTTCCGACGCCGCAAAAGGCGCGACCGGCAGGGCGACCGAGATGGTCGTGCCGCGACGCGCTCCCGCGCTCGCGGCCTCGACCGTGCCGCCGTTCGCGACGACGAAGGCGCGAGCGATCCATAGCCCGAGGCCGGAGCCCGCCACGTCGGGGTGCCGGGCGCCCCGGAAGGAACGCTCCCACAAGCGTTCCATTTCGGCCTGGGTCAGCCCGATCCCCTCGTCATGCACCGAGAGCACGACGCTTTCGCCGTCCGCCACGGCGCGCACCGCGATCGGCGATCCGGGCGAAGAATATTTTGCCGCGTTCTCGAGAATTTGCCCGAACGCCTGCTCGATCAGCCGGGCCTCGACCTTGACCAGCGGCAGGTCCCCGGCCAAATCAAGATCGATGCGGCGGCCGGCGAGGCGCTCGCGCCGGCGTTCGATCGCCGCGTTGACGATATCGGCCGGATCCGCCCATTCCGCCTGCGGACGCACATTTTCGCTGGTGATGCGCGTCGCATCGAGCAAATTCTGGATGTCGTCGTTGAGCCGCCCCGCTTCCTCGTGCAGGACCTCGAGCAGGGCGCGCAGGCGCGGGTCGCGGCGGATCGGCGGCGCGTTCACCAGAATGGTGCTGGCGCCGACGATCGAGGCGAGCGGCGTGCGCAACTCGTGCGACACTGAGCCGAGCAGCGCCTCGCGCAGCAGGTCGGTTTGCGCGCGCTGGCGCGCTTCGTCGATGAGGCGCGCAACGTCGAGGCGCGCGAGCGTCGTCGCGGCGTCGGCGAGCACGCCGTCGATGCGTTGTCTGATCGCATCGACGCCGCCGCGCGATCCGCTGCCGAAATCGACGCCGATGACGCCGAAATCGAGCGCCGCGGCGGCAACCGAGCGAACCAGCCACACGTGCCTGCTTCGCGCATCGGTGACCGTCTGCGCACCGAAGTTGCCCGCGAAAATCTCGGCAGCCGCCCGCCTCACCTCGTCCGGGAGCGCGAGCGGCTCCTCCGCGTGGTGCGCGAGCTTGTCGGCACCGGCAATGAGGATCGCCCGGGTTCCCAGGCTGCCCGACAGGTAGTCGCGGATCGCCGCGTAGATGTCGGCGGGCCGGGTGCAGGCGGCAAGCCGGCGCGAGAAGGTGTAAAGATCGCGGACTTCCGTCTCGCGCCGGGTCGCCGCCTCGGCGGCGCGGCGCAGACGCGCGGCAAGCTCGCTGGTGACGACCGCGACGCACGAGAACAGAACGAGGTCGATGATGTCGCGCGGATCGGCGATATCGAACGTGTAGAGCGGCGGATAGAAGAAGAAGTCCGCGGCGGCAACGGCCGCGACCGTGGCGGTCAAGGCCGGCACGAGGCCCCACTGGGCCGCGCAGATCATGACCGGCACGAGAAAGACCAAGGTGACGTGATCGATCAGGAGCACGCTGTGCAGCAGCAACAGCGCGCCGGTGGTCACGGCGATCAATCCGAGCGAGGCCAGTATCGGATAAGGCCTTATTTCCGCGAACCGGACGGCAATCGCCCCAAACACGGGGCCATCGGTCTCGCCCCGCACGGCAGCACCGGCACGCCGCCTCAGCCGATCCGGAGACAACGGCCAACGCCACCCGGCAAATCGCGCTGCCTTGGCACGCGGCCCCCACTTTCGCGGCACGATTCCCAAATCGGCCTTGCCGGCGGTTGTTCCCATCCT
>DASZJC010000146.1:0-3379 GCA_035948495.1 Xanthobacteraceae bacterium
GGGCGGCCTGTCCCACAAGGCGGCGCTAATCCCGCCCTCCGCATGGGCCAAGCACATGACCGACTTCGCGCACGCGCGGCGGATGATGGTCGACGGCCAGATCCGCACGAACGACGTGACCGACCTGCGTTTGCTCGCCGCTTTCGAGGAGGTGCCGCGCGAGCGTTTCGTGCCGCAGCGTTGGCAGCCCATGGCCTATAACGACAGCGACGTGCCGCTCCAAGACGCCGCGGGAGCCCGCCGGCTGCTCAAGCCCATGGTGCTGGCGAAGCTGATCCAGGCAGCCGCGGTCGGGGAGGGGGATCGGGTGCTCGATGTCGGCTGCGCGACCGGCTATGCGTCGGCGATCCTCGCCCGACTTGCCGGCACCGTCATTGCGCTCGAGGAGGATGCCGCCTTGGCCGAGGCGGCCGCCGGTGCGCTGGCCGCCGTCGGCGCCGGCAACGCGAACGTCGTCACCGGTCCCCTCTTGGCCGGCTGGGCGCGGGAGGCCCCCTACGACGTCATCCTGCTCGACGGCTCGATCGAGATCGCGCCCCAGGCGCTGCTCGATCAATTGGGCGATGGCGGGCGGCTCGTCGGCATCCTCGGCCGCGCTCCGATCGGCCGAGGCACGGTCTATCGCCGCAGCGGCACCCACGTGAGCGCCCATCCGGAATTCGACGCGGTGGCGCCGCTGTTGCCCGGCTTCGCCAAGCCGCCCGCATTCGTATTCTAGCGCATGTTCCGGCGAAGTGGGCACCGGTTCGCCGATAAGAACATGCGCCAATCAATAGTTTCTAGAGCATGTCCCGATTCCGAAGGAACGGGACATGCTCTAGACTCGCTGCGCCTGCGCTCGCTACAGGTGTCGCCGCCGCCGCCGTCCGGCCCTGCACGGCCGACCGAAACGAATTTCAAACCGTTTTATGGTTCGATGCCGTCACGTCGGCAACCTTCGCGTATCGGCGCTTGCATCGGGGACATTGTGCAAGCCGGCCGGTTGAACCCCGCCCAGAGAAGTGGCTGAGCGAACTCCAGCGGATCCCAGGCGCCCGGAACACATGGCCGACACCAAGACGACCACCAATCCGACCATCCCGTCAGATGCGGGCGAGGAGTGCCTGCGCGCGGACCTCGTCGGCCCGGGTCTCGAAGCGCTGCTCGCTTCGGGGCGCGGCGACAGCGCATTTCCGAACATTTTCGGCGCCCTGCACGAGATCGTGGGATTCGATCAGGCCCTGGCACTCGAGGAAGACGGCGCCGGCCTGCGCTGCATCGCGGCGCAACCCGAGGGCCCGGTCGGCCTGCGTTTCGCCGTCAGCCCGTTCGTCGCGCAAGCCATCGTCAGCCGCACGCCCGGCATTCAAATCGGCGGCGAGTTGGACGTCATCGACGGCACCTGCCCGCCGTTGCCGGCGATCGAGCAGGCTTTGGCCCTGCCGATGCGGGCGCGAAACCTGCGCGGAGCGCTGGTATTGGTGCGGGCGCAGGGCAAAGAGCCGTTTTCCGAACGCCAGATCGCGACCGCACGACAGTTCGCTCCGCTGTGCTCGGCCGCATTGGCATTGCACGATGCCGACCGGGCCGAAGTCGAAATCGAGCAACTGCGCATCTCGGTCGACGAATTGCGTCGAAGCGAGGCACGCGCGGCCCAGAACCTGGACGTGCTATGGACGGTTTTCGACGCGCTGCCGATCAGTCTGACGTTGCAGGACGATGACGGGCACGTGATATTGGCCAATCGCGCCGCCGGCGACGCCGACGGGTCGATCGTTCGGCCAGGCGCGGCGGCTGCGTCGGAGGAGCATTGGCCCGGCATCGCGCCCGCCGCGTGGGCGGCTTCCGACGATGATTCCGCCGCGGCGGAATCGGCCGCCCGGCTGCTGACCGAAGAGCACGTCGACGGTGCCGCCGGCAAGCGCACGCTGCTGACCTACCGCAGTCTGGTCCACGTCAACGACCATCCGTTGCGGCTCTCCACTTCGGTCGACATCACGGAGCGCAAGGAGATCGAGCAGCAGCTCACCCGGCTCGCCTACCTGGACGATCTGACCGGTTTGCCCAAACGGACGTTCGTTCAGGAACATATCGACGAAACCATCGGCCGGCGCGACCCGCGCGATCGCTTCGCGCTGGCCTTCATCGATCTCGATAATTTCAAGCATATCAACGACTACTACAGCCACTCGGTCGGCGACGCGCTGCTGGCGAAGGCGGCGCAGCGGATGCTCAATGTCACCGGGCCCAGCGATATGGTTGCCAGGATCAGCGGCGACGAATTCGTGGTCGTGATCGATCCGGTCGAGAGCGAGGACCAGCTGCGGGCGACCGTCGACCGCATCCTCGAGAAGCTCAAACAGCCGTTTCACATCGAAGGGTTCGAGGTGTTCACGTCCGCCTCGATCGGCGTCAGCATCTATCCCGATCATGGTTCCAGCTACGAGCCGCTGCGCCGGCACGCCGACAGCGCGATGTACCAGGCGAAGGTCGGCTCCAAGGGAAGCGCCGCGTTCTTCGACGACGAGATGGGACGGACGCTCAGTGCCCGGATGGAAATGGAGCAGCGCTTGCGGCTCGCCATTCGCGACGGCCGGTTCTGCTGCGCATACCAGCCCAAGGTCGACATCCGCAGCCAGGACGTCGTCGGCTTCGAAGCGCTCATCCGCTATCGCGACGAGAAAGGATTGATTACCGCGCCGGGCAAGTTCGTCGAGCTGGCGACGGAGATCGGGCTGATGGACGCGATGACGCATTTCGTGCTCCGCCAGGCGGCCCAGGCGTTGGATCAGCTCGACCGCACGTTCGGCTCGAATACAACCATGAGCGTCAATGTCGCGGCGAAACTGGCCAACGACTTGAAGTTCATGGAATCCTTGACCGAGGCGCTGGTGGCGACCGGACGGGCGGAGCGATTCATACTGGAGCTGACCGAAGACGCGCTGGTGACGCGAACGGAGTTCCAGTCGCGCGCGCTGCCGGTGTTGCGCAAGCAAGGGATCAAGGTGTCGATCGACGATTTCGGCACGGGGTATTCGTCGCTGTCGGGCCTCGCCGACATCACGGTCGACGAAGTCAAGATCGATCGGTCGTTCATTACGGGAATTCACGAGCGGCAACGAAGCCAGAGCGTTCTCCGGGCGATCGAATCGCTGTGCCATGCGTTCGGAATGTCGATCGTCGCCGAGGGGATCGAGACATTCGAGGAGCTTGCATATCTTCAGGCGGCGACGCGCATCCGGCACGGTCAGGGTTACTACTTCGCGCGGCCGTTCTTTCTCGAGGATTTCGACGGTTCGCGCGGCCGCATCTTCGAAGACCGCGTCAACGGCGGCACGCGCCGGCAGGAACAGCTGCGGGAGGCCAATCGGTCGAGAGACTGGGGCCCGAGCCGAAAGGA
>DASZJC010000147.1:0-2182 GCA_035948495.1 Xanthobacteraceae bacterium
AACGCCCGCGGCGCATCGATCGCCGCCTGCACGTCCATGCCGTGATCGACCATGTTGCCGATCACGTGCGCATGGCCGACCGCCTGGTAGTGCCCGCCCATCACGCCGAACGACAATTCGCAGCGCCCGTCGCGCATCGCCAGCGCCGGAATGATGGTGTGCATCGGGCGCTTGCCCGGGCCGATCGTATTGGGATGGCCGGGCTCGACCACGAAGCAGGCGCCGCGGTTGTGCAGCATGATGCCGGTGTCCGGCGTGGCGATGCCGACCCCGAAGGCGCTGTAGAGCGAATTGATGAACGAGACCGCCATGCGGTCGCGGTCGACCACCGTGAGGTAGACCGTATCGGAAATGGTGGTCGCGAGCGCCGGCCCTTCCACGCGACCGGCCGGATCGATCCGGTCGGCGAGCCCGCGGGCGAAGCTCTTGTCGAGGAGCGAGGAAACCGCAGTGCGCATGAACGCCGGATCGGCGATCTCTCCGTCGCGCACCGCATAGGCGAGCCGCGCCGCTTCCAGCTCGAGATGAAACCGCTCCGGACCGAGCGGATCGAGCCGTGCGAGATCGAAGCGCTCGAGGATGTTGAGCATCACCTGCGCGACGATGCCCTGGCCGTTGGGCGGCAGTTCGACGACGTCGAGCCCGCGATAGTTCGCGGCGATCGGCACCACCGGCTCGCCGCGATGGCGCGCGAGGTCGTCCGCATCGACGAGCCCGCCGCACGCCGCGATCGTTGCGGCGATGTCATCGGCGATCGCGCCTTCGTAGATGGCGCGCGGCCCGCCCGCCGCGATCGCCTCGAGGGTTGCGGCAAGCGCCGGAAAGCGCATCACCTCGCCGATCGCCGGCGCGCGACCGTCGATCAGAAAGTGGCGCGCGGCGCCCGGATCGGCGCGCAGACGCAGCACCGCCGCGGCCCAATCGCTGCCCACCCGCGGCGACACCGGGAACCCGTCCGTCGCATAACGGATCGCCGGCTGCAGCGCGCGGTCGAGGCCGAAGCGGCCGTGCGCCGCGAGGATCCGCGCCCACGCCTCGACCGCGCCCGGCACGGTGACCGCGTGGATCGAGTCGAGGTCGATCGACCGGACGCCCTTCGCGAGCAGCGTTTCGGTGCCCATGGCGGCGCCCGCGCGCCCCGAGCCGTTGTAACCCCACGGCGGCGCGCCCGGCTTCGAGACCAGGCAGAAACAATCGCCGCCGATGCCGGTCATGGCAGGCTCGACCACGCCGAGCAGCGCCACCGCCGCGACCGCGGCGTCGGCCGCCGTGCCGCCGGCGCGCAGCGTTTCGATCGCCGCTTGCGTCGCGAGCGGGTGCGAGGTCGCCGCCATGCCTTCGCCGGCCATGACCGGCGAGCGGCCGGGAAAATGAAAATCGCGGATCACGTAATCACGCGGCCGTCCCGTGCTCGTCCGCTTCCGTCGGGTGGGCGCGCGCGTAATCCGCCGCGATCTGCCGTTCCCGCCGCGACACCCGCAGCCGGATAAACATGCCGGCGATCACGTCGATGAAGCAGATCGCGGTCAGGATCGCGAAAGTCGAATTGGCCGCCTGCTGGACCAGCAGAAACTCGGCGACCGCGCCGCCGAACACCAAGAACGAGAGGATATGGTCGACGACCGACTTGGCGCCCGTCGCCTTGACCACCTCGATGAACAGCAGAAAGAGCGTGCCGGCGATCATCGCATCGCCGAGCGTGACCGACCAGTCGAGCCCGGAGAGCAGATGCACCGTGTAGAGCTTCGTCGCCCAGCCGTCCGCCGGCGGCGTCAGAAACGCGATCATGTTGTAGACCGCGAGTGGGATGATCAGGAGGGGAAAGCCGACGAAGAACACGGCAAGCCTCTAAGACCGAACGTGGGCGGCGACCTGCCGAGCAGGTGTGGCACCGCCCGAATCAAAAGCTCAAACCTCCGCCTTGGGCTTGAGCACCTGCCGGCCGCGATACATGCCGGTCTTGAGGTCGATATGATGCGGCCGCCGCAGTTCGCCGGAGTCCTTGTCCTCGACGTAGGTCGGCGCCTCGAGCGCGTCGGCAGACCGACGCATGCCGCGTCTCGACGGCGAAGTCTTTCGTTTCGGCACGGCCATGGTCTGGTCTCCACGAATGCCACGCGGGACGGCCTCGGTCCGGCGGGTCGCGATCGGCGGGAAGCCGGGCTTATAGAGGATCGCCCGG
>DASZJC010000148.1:0-8683 GCA_035948495.1 Xanthobacteraceae bacterium
GTGCGCACGGTCGAGCAGGTCGGCGGCATCTCGGCCGACGAGTTCGCCGGCCTCAACAAGGCGCTGCAGCGCCTCGAGCGGTTCTGGACCGACCAGATCCTCTACCGGCTCTGACGAACGAAGCCGGCGATCACCCAAGCCCCGGCCCTGCGGCCGGGGCTTGTGCGTTCGGGCCACAAAACCGCCATCCCGCAAAGGCGGATATCATGATTCCTGGCCCGGTTGCCGAAAGCCGCGGTTTGCTCGAGGGGGAATGAACTCGAAGTCGAGATGTTGAATCATCTCGAATGGCGGTTTTATCTGCTCGATCGAAAATTCATAGGCAGTAGCAGGCAAAGACAAGATCACGCCATTGCGTCCTGTTCCCACTACTTCAACAGGTGTGAAGCGGTTTCTAATCGCCTGGAGAATTATTTTAAGTTCTTCAGGTGTCACCCCTCTTTTCGATCCGACACGTATGAGAGCTTGATCTGAAGGGTATGTCGACGAGCCGCCGCCAAAAACGGACATAGAAGTCCGGCCTGGGAATTCCAATCGTTCAAGACGGGTCTGCATTGTGCGGACTTGTTCAAGCAAAACCCTGATCTCAGGTGTGGCGTGTTGCTCCAATTTGAGGCGACCCCTGGCATTGGTAACTGGATTCTCTACCTCATAACCCTCGCGAAGCACGGCTTCAATCGCACGACGCAAATCGATTTTTGCCTGCTCAAGGTCGCGAAACTTCGATCGCGAAAACTTGATAGCTCGGTATAGGCTTACGTCGAAGGGCGTCTTTTCTGTCGCCAGTTGCATATGAATAATTGGCTTTTGTGCCATATGGCGGATACCAATTTCGTAAAAAGCATTGGGATTGACGAAGGTGAGGTCAGCAATGACCAACTCAGCATTAAGCAGGTCATTGATCATCTGAGCGTCGATAAGGCCGGGTCGCGCGTCCTGATCGGCACGTTTTACTGTATACTCAGGAAATTCACTCATAACCGGCTGAATAATGCCCTCCAACAACCAATCGGCATGATTGCGAGCCTCACTTTCCGCGTCGCCAATCGGTCCGATTACGAAGCAGAGCTTCTTTTCTTTTTTGGAAGTCACTACGTTGCTCCCGGCTCGGAACGAGGATTCTGCTAGCACAGGGTTGGAAGCGCAGGCTCATTTGCGACAGATTGCAAAATTGCGAATAAGGCTTCGACAAGGACTTCACGCGGCGGTCCTAGTCATGTCGCCCAGGTTCCATATTAATAGTATAGCCACAAAACCGCCATTCCCTGCCCTTATCGCGGCAGGTCCTCGGCCCGCACGAGGCCGCGAGGGCCCACGCGCATTGTGGCGGCCCCCGGCCCATGGTAAGCGGGCCGCGGTGGGAGCGCCGCCGCGTCGTGGCGCTGATCGGGACGGCGATGAGCAAACGCGATCAATCCACGTTTCTCGATCGACGCACGCTTCTGCGCGCGCTCGCCCGGGGCGCCGCCGCGACCTGCGCGGCCGCTGCGGGCTTGCGTGCGGCGCAAGCCGCCGACGATGACCGCCTGCTCGATGCCTTGATCAACCAGAACCGGAACGCCGACTTCGGCCAGGGCTTCGATTCGGCCTCGCGCACCATCAAGATGCCGACCGCCTCCCTGCCGACCCTCTCGCCGGCGACGGCGCAAACGACCGAGCAGGCGATCCCGCAATACGAGGCGATCGTCGCGCGCGGCGGATGGCCCCAGGTCACCGGCGCCGATCGCTTGCGGCTGGGGGTGCGCCATCCGAGCGTCGCCGCCCTGCGCCAGCGGCTGCTCGTTGCCGGCGATATCGAGGCAAGCGCCGGCGTGGGCGACGTGTACGATTCCTACGTCGAGGCGGCGGTACGCCGGTTCCAGGCGCGCCACGGGCTCACCGTCGACGGCGTGGTGCGCGATCAGACCCTGCGTGCGCTCAATTATTCGGCCGACGTGCGGCTGAGCCAGCTCAAGACCAACCTGGTGCGGTTGCGCGCGTTCTCCGGTTCGCTCGGCAATCGATTCGTCATGTGCAACCTGCCCGCCGCGCAGATCGAGGCGATCGAAAACGGGGTCGCGGTGTCGCGCCACACGGCCGTCGTCGGCAAGCCGGACCGGCCGTCGCCCGAAATCCAGAGCAAGATCGTCGAGATCAACTTCAATCCGTACTGGACCGTGCCGGTCTCGATCGTGCGGCGCGACCTGATCCCGAAAATGCAGGCGGAGCCGGAGTACCTGACGCAAAACCACATCCGCATATTCGACCAGCATCGCCGCGAACTGCTGCCCCAGCAGATCAACTGGTACTCGGAAGAGGCGGTCAATTATCAGTTCAAGCAGGACCCCGGCGACTTCAACTCGCTCGGCTCGATCCGCATCAATTTCCCCAACCCGCACCAAGTCTACATGCACGACACGCCGCTCAAGAATCTGTTCGGCGAAGATATGCGGTTCCATTCCTCCGGCTGCGTGCGGGTGCAGAACGTGCGCGAACTGGTCACTTGGCTCCTGAGCGAAACGCCGGGCTGGTCGCGCGAGGAAATCGACCAGGTGCTCAAAAGCGGCGAGCAGAAGAGCGCGCGGGTTACCAAGCCGGTGCCGCTCTACTGGGTCTACGTTACCGCCTGGGCGACGCCCGACGGGGTGGTGCAGTTCCGCGACGACATCTACAACCGCGACGGGCTCGGCGGCGCGGTTCTCTCGCGCGGGTGACGCTGCGAGGCCCCGGCTGCGGCGGCCGTCCGCGTCCGGCCCGGCGGACCCACGCGCTAGATGTAGCGGCCTTGCGCCCAGCCGTCCCAATGCTTGGCGCGTTTCCGGCGATATGCTACGGCACCGAAGAGCGGGTGGCTTGCGGCGGGTAGGAAACCGAAACCGGCCGGCACCTGTTTCGCGATAGGAACCCGGACATGGCCGTGACCGACGCCGCAGCGACTTCCGCGAACACCGACGCGTTCTTCACCGCGCCGCTGGGCGAGGCCGATCCCGAGGTCGCCGAGGTGATCCGCCTCGAGCTTGACCGCCAGCGCGACGAGATCGAGTTGATCGCGTCGGAGAACATCGTCAGCCGTGCCGTGCTCGAAGCCCAGGGGTCCGTGCTCACCAATAAGTACGCGGAAGGCTATCCGGGCCGGCGCTACTATGGCGGCTGCCAATTCGTCGACATCGCCGAACGCCTCGCGACCGAGCGGGTGACGAAGCTGTTCGGCGCGGCCTTCGCCAACGTCCAGCCGCATTCGGGCGCGCAGGCCAACCAGGCCGCGTTCATGGCGCTGATGCAGCCGGGCGACACCTTCATGGGGCTTAACCTCGCGGCCGGCGGCCACCTGACCCACGGTTCGCCGGTGAACCTGTCGGGCAAGTGGTTCAACGTGGTGCCCTACGGCGTGCGGCGCGACGACCACCGCATCGATTTCGACGAGGTCGAGCGGCTTGCAGCCGAGCACCGGCCCAAGGTCATCGTCGCCGGTGGCTCCGCCTATCCGCGCGTGATCGATTTCCGGCGCTTCCGCGAGGTCGCCGACGCGGTCGGCGCCAAGCTGATGGTCGACATGGCCCATTTCGCCGGTCTCGTGGCCGGGGGCGCGCACCCAAGCCCGCTGCCCCACGCCCATGTCGTCACCTCGACCACTCACAAGACCCTGCGCGGGCCGCGCGGCGGCTTCATCCTCACGAACGACGAGGGCCTGGCGCGCAAGATCAATTCCGCCGTGTTCCCGGGTTCCCAAGGCGGACCGCTCATGCACGTCATCGCCGCCAAGGCGGTTGCCTTCGGGGAGGCGCTGCGTCCTGCTTTCAGGCTCTACGCGAGGAACGTCGCCGAAAATGCTCGTGCGCTTGCGGAAATCCTCAAGTCGAAGGGGCTCGATATCGTCTCCGGCGGCACCGACACCCACCTCATCCTGGTCGACATGCGGCCCAAGCGCTTGACCGGCCGGGTTGCCGAGGTCGCCCTCGGCCGCGCCCTTATCACCTGCAACAAGAACGGCATCCCGTTCGATCCGGAGAAGCCCACCGTGACCTCGGGCATCCGCCTCGGCACGCCGGCCGGCACCACCCGGGGCTTCGGGGTCGCCGAATTCCGGCAGATCGGCGAGATGATCGTCGAGGTGCTCGACGCGCTGGCGCAAACGGGGTCGGAGGAAGACACGCTGGTCGAAGCGGGGGTCCGAGAGAAGGTCAAGCGGCTCACGGCGCGGTTCCCTATCTACAACGACTAGCACGGCGGGGGTGGGGGATGCGTTGTCCAAGCTGCCAGAGTCTCGACACCCAGGTAAAGGACTCGCGTCCCACCGAGGATTCCGCCGCGATCCGCCGCCGCCGCGTGTGCCTCGCCTGCGGTTTCCGTTTCACCACCTTCGAGCGCGTGCAGCTGCGCGAACTCGTGGTGATCAAGCGCAATGGCCGGCGCGCGCCGTTCGATCGCGACAAGCTGATGCGCTCGGTGCAGATCGCGCTGCGCAAGCGGCCGGTCGATCCCGAACGGGTCGAGCGCATGGTCTCGAAGATCGTGCGCGAGTTGGAAAGCCTCGGGGAATCGGAAGTCAGTTCGGAGACCATCGGCGAGACCGTGATGGAGCATCTGCGCGAGCTCGACGATGTGGCCTATGTCCGCTTCGCCTCGGTCTATCGCAATTTCCGCGAACCCAAGGATTTCGAGGCGTTCCTCGGTGAGTTGTCGGGCGAGGACGTTGACGCCGATAAGGTGCCGGAGCCCGCGCGCGAACGGAAATGACCGCGAAAGTTCGCACGAAATGGCGGCTCGCATTGATGCGAACTTCGGAATCAAAGGGACACTAGCAATTTCATGATTCCAGTGTGGCTTTGGATTTGAAGTTCCTCTACGAGCGTCCTGCAATGACGAAGGAACTTCAAATCCGCCGCACTGGTTCAATCGCGAGCGATCCTGCCATCGACGCCCGCTTCATGGCGCTGGCGTTGGCGCTCGGCCGCCGCGGCCTCGGCAACACGTGGCCAAATCCGGCGGTCGGCGCCGTCATCGTGCGCAACGAGCCGCACGGCCCGGTCGTGGTGGGGCGCGGATGGACCCAGCCGGGCGGGCGGCCGCACGCGGAGGTCGAGGCGCTCAGGCGCGCGGGCGTGGCCGCGCGCGGGGCAACGATCTACACCACGCTCGAGCCGTGCTCCCATTTCGGCCAGACGCCGCCCTGCGCCGATGCGATCATCGCCGCCGGGATCGCGCGCGTGGTCTCCGCTCTCGATGATCCCAACCCGGATATCGCCGGCGAAGGCTATCGCCGGCTGCGGGCCCGGGGGATCGCGGTCGTCACCGGCATCGGCACCGAGGAAGCGCGCCGCGTCCATGCCGGCCACGTGCGGCGCATGCGCGACGGGCGGCCGCACGTGATGCTCAAGCTCGCGGTTTCGGCCGACGGCAAGGCCGGGCTTGCCGGCCGGCGTCCCGCCGCCATCACCGGCGAGCCCGCCCGTGAGCGCGTGCACCGCTGGCGCGCCATGCACGATGCAATCCTCATCGGCGTCGGCACCGCGCTCGCCGATGACCCGCTGCTGACCTGCCGCTTGCCCGGCATGGCGAGCCACTCGCCGGTTCGCGTCGTGCTCGACAGCGAGCTGCGGCTTCCCCCCGACGGAAAGCTGGCGCGCGGCGCGCGGGATATTCCCCTGTGGATCGTTACCGCGCCGGACGCGGCGCCTGCGCGCGAAGACGCGCTGCGCGAACGCGGCGCCGAAGTGCTGCGCGTCGGCGGCACCGGCGACCGGCGCGAGCTTGCGGCAACGCTCAAGCTGCTCGCGACGCGCGGCATCACGCGGCTGATGGTTGAAGGCGGTCCGACGGTGGCAGCCGCGTTCCTGGCCGCCGACCTCGTCGATGAGGCGATGCTGCTGCGCTCGTCGACGGTGATCGGGCCGGACGGGATCGACGCGCTCGACGGCCAGCCGCTGACGGCCCTGACCCGATCGCCGCACCTGCGCTCGCGCGCTGTCGAGACGGTGGGGCCCGACAGCATCGAGAGCTTCGAGCGAAACTGATGTTCACCGGCATCGTCACCGACGTCGGCGAGGTGCTTTCGGTCGAAGAGCGGGCGCTGGGGCTGCGCCGGCTGACGATCGGGTGCCGCTACGATCGCGCCTCGATTGCGGTCGGCGCGTCGATCGCGTGCGCGGGCGCGTGCCTGACCGTCGTGGCGACCGGCATTCACGACGGCCGCACCACCTTTGCCGTCGATGCTGCGGCGGAGACCCTCGCCGTCACCACGGCCGGTCGCTGGACGGCGGGCACGCGCGTCAATCTGGAGCGCGCGCTCAAGATGGGCGATGAACTCGGCGGCCACCTCGTGGCCGGCCACGTGGACGGCATCGCCGAGGTGGTCGCGCGCGAAGATCTGCCCGACATGGCGCGCATGATCGTGCGGATGCCGGCGCCGCTTGCGCGCTTCATCGCCGCCAAGGGTTCGGTCGCGCTCGACGGCGTCTCGCTCACGGTCAATTCGGTCGATCGAGACAGATTTTCGGTGCTCATCATTCCGCACACGCTTGCCGTCACGACGCTTGCCGCGACGCGTCCCGGCGACGCGCTCAACCTCGAGGTCGACCTGATGGCCCGCTATGCGGCGCGGTTGCTCGAAACACGCGAGTAAGCGCCCTTGCTTGCCGGCGGGCGCGCTTGCTAGGGACGTAAGCACCGGAGATTGCCATGGCCGAACCGCGCAGGGCGCAGGGCGAACGCATCGTCGCCGTCGCGGGCGCGCGCATCCTCGTGGCCGAAGCGCGGTTCTATGACGACATCGCCGACGAGTTGCTCGCCGGGGCAACACGCGTGCTCGAGGAGGCGCAGGTCGCGTTCGACCGGGTCAGCGTTCCCGGGTCGCTGGAAATCCCCGCCGCCATCGCGATGGCGCTCGATGCGGCCGAGCGGCGCCGCGAGCCCTATGACGGCGTGGTGGCGCTCGGCTGCGTCATCCGCGGCGACACCATCCATTTCGAGATCGTGTCGATGGAATCGGCCCGTGCGCTGATGGACCTCGCGGTCGCCCGCGCGCTGCCGCTCGGCAACGGCATCGTCACCGTCAACACCGAGGCGCAGGCCTGGGCGCGCGCGCGCCGCGAGGAAGGCGACAAGGGCGGCGATGCTGCGCGTGCGGCGCTCGCCATGGTGCGGCTCAAGCGTCGTCTCGGCGTCGCGCCGAGCGTGCGATGAAATCCGCCGGCCGCAAAGACAAGGACGAACGCAAGGCCAACCGGCGCGGCGCCGCGCGGCTCGCCGCCGTGCAGGCGCTCTATCAGATGGACATCGCCGGAACGCCGGTGAACGACATCCTCGCCGAGTTCGAGAGCCATTGGCTCGGCCGGGAGGTCGAGGGATCGCAGTACTTGCCGGCGGAGGCGGCGTTCTTTCGCCAGATCGTCGAGGGCGTCGTCGAGGCGCAGCGCCGCCTCGATCCCATGGTCGATCGCGCGCTTGCCGGCGGCTGGCCGCTCAAGCGGGTCGAGACCGTGCTGCGCGCGGTTCTGCGCGCCGGTGCGTGGGAACTCGAGGCGCGGCGCGACGTGCCGGCACGCGTCGTCGTTTCCGAATACGTCGACGTCGCCAACGCCTTTCTCGACGGCGAGGAGACCGGCATGGTCAATGCCGTGCTCGACGCGCTGGCGCGCTCGCTGCGGACCGCCGAGTTCGACGCGGCCGGCTCGCCGCCATGAGCAAGCGCCCGGCCAGTCCCCCGTCGGGCGAGGACCGCCTGATCGCGCGTCATTTCCGTCCGCTCGCTCGGCACCCCGGCGCGCTGGGGCTCGATGACGATGCCGCGGTGCTCGCGCCGCCGCCCGGCTGCGACCTCGTGCTCACGACCGACGGCATCATTGCCGGCGTGCACGTCTTCCCCGACGATCCGGCCGATGCGGTCGCCCGCCGGGCGTTGCGGGTCAACCTCTCCGACCTCGCCGCCAAGGGGGCCAAGCCTGCAGGTTTCCTGCTGGCGATCGCGCTCCCGGCCGGAACGAGCGACGACTGGCTCAGCGCCTTTGCCCGCGGGCTTGGCGCCGATGCCGAGCACTACGACTGTCCGCTCCTCGGCGGCGACACGGATCGGACGCCGGGCCCGCTGTCGGTGTCGATCACCGCTTTCGGCACGCTGCCGACCGGGACCATGGTGCGGCGCCGCGGCGCTCGCGCGGGGGACGTTCTGGTCGTCACCGGCACGATCGGCGACGCCGCGCTGGGGCTGAAGCTGCGGCAGGATGCAGGGGCGGGCAGGACCCTCACGGCGGCCCAGCGCGCGCATCTGCTGGCGCGTTACCTGCTGCCCGAGCCACGAACCAGGCTGGCCGAGACGGTGCGCGTCGCGGCCTCGGCGGCGTTGGACGTATCGGATGGGCTCGCCGGGGACCTTGCCAAGCTCTGCCGCGCGTCGGGCGTTTCGGCGCAGGTCGAGGTCGGCCAGGTTCCGCTCTCGGACGCGGCCCGCGCCCTGCTTGCCGTGGAGCCGGCGCTGCTGGAGCGCGTGCTTACCGGAGGGGATGACTACGAGATCCTCGCCGCGGTGCCGGCGGGCAATGTCGAACGGTTCCGCGCCGGCGCCGCTGCGGCCGGAATCCCGGTGACCGAAATCGGCCGGGTCGAATCCGGCGATGCTGCGCCGCTGTTCATCGGATCGGACAAGCGGCCGCTCGCCTTCGAACAGCCCTCGTTCAGTCATTTCTGACCCGCGCCGCCGGCAGTAGTC
>DASZJC010000149.1:0-3511 GCA_035948495.1 Xanthobacteraceae bacterium
GAGCCCATCCTGGCGAGCGAGTGACCTGTTGTGAGGGCCGAAATAGCAAAAATGCTCGTCATCGCCCGCGAAAGCGGGCGATCCAGTAACCACTGCGCTGTCAAACAAAACTGAGACGACGGTGTTTACTGGATGCCCCGCTTTCGCGGGGCATGACGAGGCCAGAGTGAGGGCCGGCATCGGCGGATTGCCTTGACGCGATGACCGACAAAATTTTCCTCGACTACGATCAATCCGCGCTCGACCGCCAGTACGAGCAGCGGGCGTGGGTGCGCAACGCCGACGAACTGATCCGCCGCTACATGACCGCCAGCGAGGCCGTGCGCACCCGCCTCGGCGAGCCGGACAGCATCGCCTACGGCGCCGCGCCTGTAGAAACCATCGACCTCTATCGCGCCGCCCGCTCGCCCGCGCCTCTCCTCGTGTTCCTTCATGGCGGCGCGTGGCAGCGCTTGACCAAGCGCGAGAGCGCGTTTGCGGCCGAGACGTTCGTGCGTGCCGGCGCGCATTTCGCCGCGGCGGATTTTGCCGCGCTGCCCGCCGCCACCCTCGCCGATGTCGTCGAGCAGGTGCGCCGCGCGGTCGCCTTTCTCTACCGCAACGCCGAGCGCCTGGGCATTGAGGCCGACCGGATTCATCTGGTCGGCCATTCGTCCGGCGGTCATCTCGCCGCCTGCGTGATGACCGCGGACTGGGCGGCGCTCGGGCTGCCGCGCCGGGTGGTCAAGGCGGGGCTGTGCGTGAGCGGCATCTATGACCTGTTGCCGGTGCGGCTGAGCGCGCGCAACGCCTATCTGCGCCTTGACGGCGCGAGCGAGCACGCGTTGAGTCCGCAGCGCCACCTCGACCGGCTCGGCTGCCCGCTGATCGTCGCCGCCGCGGAGTTCGACGCCCCTGAGTTCCGCCGCCAGGCGCGCGATTTTGCCGCCGCGATCGAGCACGCCGGCGGCTCCGTGCGCATCGTGGAAGGCCGCGGGTTCAACCACTTCGACTTCATCGAAACGCTCGCCGACCCGCGGGGCCTGTTAGGCCGGCTGATGCTCGAGCAGATGGGCTTGAACTGATGCGCTGTAGCCCGCATGGAGCGCAGCGAAATGCGGGATCGGCTCATCACCCCGGATTGCGCTACGCTCCATCCGGGCTACGAGCTGTCGCCGCCCTAACCCACCACACGCGCCCGGGTCGGCAAATAATGCAGCACGCGCTGCTCGGTCGCGACCACGGCCAGGTAGGCGAGGCCGCCGATCACGCTCAGCAGCACGATCGACACGAACACCATCGGGGTATCGGCCTGGCCTTCGCCGAACGTGAGCAGAAAGCCGAGCCCGAGATTGCCGCCGACGAGTTCGCCCACCACCACGCCGACCACCGCCAGGGTCGAGCCGATGCGCAGGCCGGCGAACAGGGCCGGGACCGAGGCGGGAAATTCGATCTTGCGGAAGATCTGCGCGCGCGTCGCCTTGAACGAGCGGGCGAGGTTGATCAGGTCGGGATCGACGGTGCGGATCGCGGTCAGCACGTTGACCATCACCGGAAAGAACACGATCAGCACGGCGACGAGGATTTTCGGATAGACCGTGAACCCCATCCACAGGATGAACAGCGGCGCGAACGCGACCTTGGGGGCGATCTGCAGGGCGAGGATGTAGGGCGAGAGCGCGACCTCGGTCACCGGCGACATGCCGAGCAGGTAGCCGATGAAGGCGCCGAGCAGGCTGCCGAGCGCGAAGCCGGCGAGCACTTCGCCGGCCGTGACGGCCGTGTGCATGAGCAGATGGTTGAGCTGCCACATGCGCACGCCTTCCCGCGCGACCATGGAGAGCGGCGGGACGATGTAAGTGGGGATGTCGAGCAAGCCCGGGCCCCATTGCCAGGCCGCGAGGAAGACGACGAGCAGCGCCGCGCTTGCGGCCGTGCCGGCGCGCAGCCGCGAAAGGCGCCGGCGCGCGCTCATGCGCCGCCCGCCGCGCTCTGCGCTTCGAGCGCGGTGTCGCCGATGTCGAGGCGGTCCATCAGCCGCGCCACGTAGTCGTTGACGCGCGCGTGCCGGCGGCGCGCCAGCGGGTCGTCCCGCTGCGGCAGGTCGATCGCCATCGCGTCGATGATGCGGCCGGGCCGCCGGCTCATGACCAGCACGCGGTCGCAGAGCGTCACGGCTTCCAGCAGGTCGTGGGTGATCAGCAGCGCGGTCTTGCCCGCCTGCATGAGGGTGCGCGCAAGATCGCGCTGGAGCACCATGCGGGTCTGCGCGTCGACCGCCGAGAACGGCTCGTCGAGCAAGAGCACGCTCGGCTCGACCGCAAGGGTGCGGGCGAGGGCCACGCGCTGGCGCATGCCGCCCGACAGTTGATGCGGGTAGTGCCCGGCGAACTCGGCGAGGTGGAAGCTTTGCAGCAGCTCCTGCGCGCGCCGCTGCCGCGCGGCGCGCGCCTGGCCCTGGATTTCCACGCCGAGCATGGCGTTCTCGGCGACGGTTCGCCACGGCAGCAGCAGGTCCTTCTGCAGCATGAAGGCGACGTGCGCATTGGGGCCTTCGACCTTTTCGCCGTCGACGAACGCCGCGCCCTCGCTCGGCGCGTAGAGGCCGGCCCCGATGTTGAGGAGCGTGCTCTTGCCGCAGCCGCTCGGCCCGATCAGCGCGACGACTTCGCCGTCGGCGACCGTGAGGCTGACGCCGTCGACCGCGGTCAGCTCGCGGCCGGCCGCGTCGGCAAAGCGCATGCTGACGTTGCGGTATTCGAGACGTGTCGCTGGCGCCATCGGCGTCGATTTCTGCCGCGGCGGGAGCGCAGGCGCGCTTTGCGGCATCCGGTTGCCGAGTATACTGGCAAGCTTCGGACCGCCGATAGCCGCTGATGGCGCGCGGGGTGCAGGGAGATCGACGCATGAGGAGGATTTTCGGCCCGCCCGTGCTCGCGATACTCTCTCTGTTGGCCCTGGCGGCGACGGCGCCGCGCGCCGGCGCGGCCGAAGCCGTCACCTATCTGTTCCCGGCGCCGCCCAGCCTGCCGGCGTTCGGGCCGATCCAGCTCGCCAAGGGCAAGGGCTATTTTGCCGCCGCCGGCCTCGACGTCACCTTCGCGGTCGGCCGCGGCGGCGTCGACGTCGCCAAGCAGGTTGGCGCCGGCAACGCGCCGCTCGGCGGCATCGTCGCCGACGCGCCGATCGTGGTGCGGCAGAACGGGGTGCCGATCAGGATCGTCGCCCTGTTCGGCGGCAAGGGTTTCATGCAGCTCGTGGTGCGCGCGGATTCCGGCATCGCCAAGCCGGCCGACCTCAAGGGCAAGACCATCACGGTGATGTCGTATCAGGACACGACGTATTATGCGCTGCTCGGGCTGCTGGCGAGCGCCGGCTTGACCCAGGACGACGTCAACATCGAGGCCGCCGGCCCGGTCGGCGTGTGGCAGGCGGTGGCGGCCGGCAAGTCCGCCGGCATGGCCGGCGTCCCCGACTGGATTCCGCCGGTCGAGGCGGCGGGCGTGAAGGTCAGGATTCTGCCGACCGACGA
>DASZJC010000150.1:0-5780 GCA_035948495.1 Xanthobacteraceae bacterium
GGTCTGCAGCGTGTTGATCGTCGCCGAGGTGAAGCTCTGCCGGATCTGGATCACCGACAGGTTGGTTCCGAACGAGGCCGCCTGGTTCTGCAGGCTGGTCAACGACGCCGTCAACTGGCTCGACGCGTTGGCGAGCGAGGTGTTGGTCTGGAAGTTGTTCGCGGCCTGCGAAATTCCCAGCCCGGCGGAGTTGAAGGTGACGCCGGAGAGCGCCAAAGAGGACGTGCGGCTCACGTTGAACACGACCTGCAGGCTCTGGCCGGCGAGCAGGTTCACGCCGTTGAACCCGGAGTCGGTGGAGAGCTGGTCGATCTGCGCGAGGACCTGGTTGTACTGGGTCGCCAGCGAGCTGCGCGTGGCGTTCACGCTGCCGGCGGCGGTGGTGCCGCTGGCGAGGCCGAACTGAGCTAGGGCCCCGGCGCTCGCCGAGCCGCCGACCGTGATGGCGTTGGCGCCGGTGGCTTCGAGTTGCAGGCTGCCGTTGGCGGACAGCTCGGCGTTGACGTTGAGGCCGGCCGTGCCGTTCACGGCGGTGAGGATCTGCTGGACCGTGACGTTGCCGGTCGAGGTGACCGTCGCCGTCGAGGTGCCGTCGCTGATCGTGATGGTGTTGCCGCTGGTGACCGCGAACGACGAGGCGGCGGTCAGGCCGGAGACCGTGCCGGTGTCGACGGCGGTAGATGCGGCGCTCTGCTGGGCCTGCCCGACGATGGCCTGGGCGCTCTGGACCAGCTTGGTGATGGAGGTGATGCCGTTGTTGGCGGCCTGCACCGTCTGCACGGCGTTCGACACCGCGTCGAGCAGGTTGCCGAGGTTGCCGGCGGTCGCGTTGAGCGAGGAAGCCGTGAAGTAGTCGATCGGGTTGTCGAGCGCCGAGTTTACCTTCAGGCCGGTCGACAGACGCTGCTGCGTCGTGCCGATCGAGCTTGCGGTGTTCTGCAGCGACAGGAGGTTCGCCCGAATAGCGGACGAGAGGACGATATCGGACATTTCCGTCACCTTTCTGGTTTACAAAAAGTTGTGCCGATCGCTTCAGATCGGGCATGTCAAATTCGTAGACCGGCAGTAATTAAGGCTGAAAAAATATGGTTAATGGCCGTTAAGGTGAACGAATCCTCAACGGCAGGATCGGCGCGGCGGGGTGCGGCTTAGGCCGCGTCGTTGACTTGGGCCGGGGCCTCGAACTGGGTCGCCACGTCGCCGTGGAAGGTCGTCGGGCCGACGTGGTCGAGGCGGCTTTGCAGGTCGGCCCAGATTTCGCCGCCCATGTCGGTCCAGCGCTTGCAGAAGCTGAAATCCTCGCTGAGATAGATGCCGGTCGCGGGCTCGATCATGCATTCGAACAGGGCAAACCGATTCGGGCTGGCGGCGAGCGAATCCGCCATCGAGTGCTCGCGGCAGAACCGCAGCGAGGCGTAGTGCCGGCACATGCGCTCGAGCACGTGGCGCCGGATCATCAGGAAGCCGGTCCCCGCGTAGCGCACGCGGGCAAAGCCGTCGACGACCGCGATGCGCTCGGGATCCTTGACTTCGAGGACGTAATCGAGAACCGCCGAACGGGTGTTCGGCCTGTGGCTTTCGATGACCGTGCGGGCCTTGTCCCAGTTCACCCGTTTGATCGGATAAGCCCCGCCCGCCATATCGGCCCCGCATGCGATCAGGCGCATGACCTGGTCCGGCTCGAAGCCGATGTCCGCGTCGACGAACAGCAGGTGCGTCGCCGCGGGATCGTCGAGGAATAGGGCCACCAGATCCGCCCGGGCGCGGGTGATGAGGGCGTCGCCGTCGCGCAAATGGACGACAAGCTCGATCTCCGGGACCGACCGCAAGGCCCGCTGCAGCTTGAAGATGGAAGCGGCGTAGAGGCTGGAAACCTGCCCGCCGAAGCACGGCGTAGCGATTGCCAGACGAATGCGATCGGTCATGGGAAGCTCCGCGCGAGCAAACGATAAACGCAATCGTTAACGCCTGCTAACTTCGGTAAACAAACTGGGTAAACGAAGCCTTAAGCGGCCGCCGTCTCGGCTTCGCCCGCCGCGCCGGTCGCGCGTTCGAGCAGCATCGCCCGCACGGCGCAGAAAATGCGCTCGACCGGAGCGTGGCGGTAGTCCCATATCGGATTTGCCGGCGGCGCATTGACGGTCATCGTGGCGTTCGCCTCGAACAGGATGATCTCGCCCGCCGGCCCCAGGGTGAAATCGACGCCGGCGTAATCGAGAGCGAGCGCGTCGCGCACCTGCTCCAGGCCGCGCATGGCGCGGGACCCGAGAATGCCCGCCATATCGTTAAGGAACGCCGCGTCTTCGGCCCGGTGCCGCGGGCTCTCGGCCATGTCCGCCGTGAAATAATGAACCTTCCAACGATCGGACACGGCAACGTGCAGCGGGTAGAGCTTCCCGTCGATGATCATGACCCGGTACTTGCGGACCCTGCCGTCGCGGCCGCGCGCGTCGACGTATTGCAGGACCCACAGATCGCCGCCGGGAAGCGTGTTTACGGCGGCGGCAAGATCGTCGGGCTCGTCCACCCGCAGGAAATGCCGCCCCGTATGGAATCCGGGGGCGCGAACGAGGAGCGGAAACGCAAAGCCGCGGCTCTCGAGCCGGCTGCATCCCTGCGGGCCGAGCAGGACGCTGCGCGGAACGGCAATGATGCGCGGCGTGCTCACGTCGGGCAATCGGCCAAGCCGGGCGGCATTGAGAAGGCGTCCGGTCTTGAGCACCGCCGCCGGGCGATTGACGACCGGGAGCGATGTTCGCTCCATGAGCACGGCGGCCGTCCGCAGGCCTTCGCTGCAGAGATCCGCGTCGCCGATGCTGTTGAAGATCAATCGATGCGGCGGCAGGGGGAATGTCGAATCGTAGTATTCGGCCACGACCACCGAGGTCAGGAAAACGCGGTCGTCGAGAAACTGACGGGTCGGAACGTTTCCGTCCAATGCCGATACCAGCAGCAGGATCGGCAACGGCGGCTGCGTGCCGCGATAAGGCAAGGTCGTGATGAATCGCCCGCGATAGGCCTCGTCCCGATGCCGGCCGGCCCGGACATGATCGCCGATGTGCGCCAGCAGATTGGCCATGCCGCGATGGGCGTGGGGATGGTCGGGATCGACGCGGAGGGCAGCCTCGTAATGCTCCCGCGCCGCAACGAGTTCGCCGGCGGCGAGCAGCAGGTTGGCGAGGTTGACGTGCGCGATGGGATTGTCCGGATGATGCCGGACGGCTTCCGCGTAGGTGAGGCGGGCAGCGCTGCCAAATCCGTGCTCGAACAGCAACGTGCCGAGATCGTTCAACGCGCCGAAGTGGTTCGGCACGCGCCTGAGCAGGTCGAGATATTCCTGCTTGGCCGGTTCGAACCGCCCGAGCGCCCTGAGCAGGCTGGCGCGCTCGAACCGCAAGTCGATGTCGTCCGGCTGCCCGGCGAGGCGGTCGGTCGCTCGGCGCAGCCTCGCTTCCTGGGTCAGGCGCGGGAGCCAGCCGGTCACGCGCGCCTCGTCTAAGCGGCGCGATCGGGGAACAGGAAGTCCCGTTCTCCGGTGTAAAGTGTCTCGCTCTCGTGCATGCGCTGATTGTTGGCGACGCGGCGGGCGGCGTCAGCCTCGCCGTAAAGGAAAGCGAGGAACGCGTACCGCCGGCCCCGCGTGACCGGCGTGACCTGATGCAGCGCGCCGCAGGAAAAGACGATGGATCCCGCGGTCGGGGGGCGATAGGTCCTGCGGCCGAACTCGGGGAACACCAAATCGCAGCCGTCGAAATTGCCGTTGAGGTTTATCGAGACGGCGAAGCGCCGATGCTGGGCGCCGGCGTTCACGTTGTCGCGGTGGCGATGGAAATGCCCGCCGTCGGCGCTGTCGTAGCAGGCGACGATGTAGCGATCCATCCGCGTCGCCTGGAACTGGAAGTAGCGCTCGATCGCCGGAAGCAGGCGGCGCACGATCTGGCTGCGGACGAGTTCGCGGACCTCGGGCAGCGCCACCGAAACGTCGGTGCGGCGCTTGAGCCGATAGTCGACGACCGTCGTGGTCTTGCCGTCGACGTCGAGCATGAACCCGGACTCCTGCCCGCCGACCTCGTCGTAAAATTGGATCAGGAAGTCGCACAGCGAAAAGTCGAAAACGCGCGGCACGATGAGGACGGGCGCGGACATCGGCGTGCCGGCAGCGTCATCCACCGCCGGGAGGCTCTGCAGCACCCCGCGCACGGTTTGCGCATGCCCGTTCGGTTCGTCCCACGGAACATCGGCGACGGTGCGCAGCATCGGGTCGAGAATGACCGTGCGCGGCATTTCGGCGGCGCCGTAGGCGCCGCTGATCGCGCCGTCGTAGTCGGCCAGGAAGGCGAGGGCGCGATTGGAGGAATTCACGTACGGCGCGGGATCCGCCGGCGGGGCGGTCAAGACGCCGTGAAAGACGAGACGGTCCTCGTCGAAACGATGCGCTTCGTTGAGCAGCTCGCCCAGTTCCTGTTGCGCGCGCGGGGCGGCCGGCGAGCCGAGGAAACACAGCACGATCCAGCGTCCGGCCGCGACATGGAGGTCGAACGAGGCGCCGGTCAGGGTGCGCGCGATGAACCACGGGACCGGGTCGCCGAGGATGAGTTTCGCGGCCGTTTCGCCCCGCAGCATGGTTCGAATCCCTGGAAAAGCAGGGCCGGACCTTCGGATCAATATGGTTAATTTTTCCTAAACGGGCTTATGCCGCTGCCGCGGGTCGGCGCGTCGCGCCGGCGCCGCGCAGCATGGCTTCGAACGCGCCGAACACCTTGCGCATCTGCGGCGCCTTGTAGGGAAACAGCTCGGGCGGATCCATGGCGTGGACGATCATGCCGTTGCCGGCCTCGAACACCAGCAGCTTGCCGTCCGGCGTCTCGGCGCAATCCATTGTGACGTAGTCGAGGCCGATCCGGTCGGCGATCGCCGCGAGCGCGCCCTGATGGCGGACCGCGAAGTCGCGGTCGAACTCGGCCATGAAGCGTGCCTCTTCGGCGCGCTTTCCGGCATTCTCCATCATGCCGGCATTGAGGTAGTGGATCATCCAATGGCTTGAGATCGCCATGTGGCAGGCATAGGGGAGCCCGGCGATCAGCGCGATGCGGTACTTGCGATAAAGCCCGTCGGCGCTGCGATAGTCGACGAACGGCGCGACGAAAAACTCCGGCGCCGGCTGCTCGTCCAGATAGGCGGCGACCCCGGCGCCGTCAGCGAGCCGGGCGAGGCCGTGGCCGGCGTGGGCATCGACCGGCCGCGCGATGATCGGAAAGCCGGCGTCGAGGACGTCCGCGATGCCGGTTTCGCCGTTACCGATCGCGGCCAAGCGCGCGCGGCTGATCCGGGCATTCACCGGGAAGGCGACGCCCGGCACCGACCGGAGCAGCGCCCAGGCTCCATCGCGGGTGAGGCGGGCGATCCGCGCAGGCGCGTTGAGGACCGGCCGCGGCCAGGTCGGAACGAGCGACGCGATCTGGTCGAGCACGGTGCGGTTTTGCGCGAGCTCGGTCGCCGCCACCAGCGCCACGTCATGCACGGGCAGGGGCTGCGGCAGCGGCCATCCCGGCACCACATAAAGCATGTCGAGGGTCACGTCGGAGCCGTGCAGCATGAACTCGACCGGCGTGTTGGCAAGAAAGTCGCCGGGCGCCATCAAGGCGAGGATACGAATGCCGTCCGCGCCGCCCGCCGGCTGGCGGTAGACGCGCTGCAGCGACAGCGCCCGCATCTGAAGCGTCAGGCGGTCGTCGCGGCGGCCCGTGAGCTGGGCGACCGTCGAGAGATCCATGAGGGCC
>DASZJC010000151.1:0-1647 GCA_035948495.1 Xanthobacteraceae bacterium
GACGTGCATCTCGGCGACGGCGATCTGCTTGGTCGGGAACATGCGGCGCTTGACCGGCGGCGTCCCGGGCATCTCGCCGCGCAGATAGCAAATGGTGAAGTCGTAGGCCGCCTGAGCGAGCCCCATGTAGGTCGGCGACAAGGTCAGGAACATGTGCGGCCAGCGCGTCGCCGCCTGGAAATAGACCCCGCGCGGCATCAACATCGCGTCCTCCGGGACGAACACGTCCTTGAACAGCAGGGTGCGCGAGACGGTGGCGCGCATGCCAAGCGGGTCCCAGTCGCCGACCACTTCGACCCCGGGGGCATTCGCCGGGATCGCCAGATAGAGCGTGTTGCGCCGGCTCGCCGGCTCGCCCTCGCCGCGCTCGGTGCACAGCACGCCGTAGTAATCGGCGGCGCCGGAGAGCGAGGCGAAGATCTTCTTGCCGGTGACCAGGAAGCCGCCGGCGGTCGGCCGCGCCTCGGTGCCGAACGCGACCGCGCCCGCGGCCGCGGCGCCGCCTTCGGAGAACGGCTGCGAATAGATGGCTCCGTCGGCGAGGATGCGCCGATAGTGCATGCGACGGCGCGCCAAGTGGGCGGCGCGGTCGGCCGCGCTCATGTCGAGATCGTCGGAGAGCGCCCCGGACCACAGGGTCGAGCACACGTGCATGTTGAAGGAGAGCGCGGTCGAGCCGCAATAGCGGCCGAGCTCGGCCGCGGCGAGGCAGTAGGCGCGAAAATCGGCGCCGAGGCCGCCGTCCTCCTTGGGAATGCAGATGCCGAGCAGGCCGGCGGCGTGCATGTCGCGAAAATTCTCGATCGGGAAGCTGGCATCGCGGTCGTGCTGTGCGGCGCGCGGCGCCAGAACCTGGGCGCCGAAGCGCCGGGCGCGAGCGACCAGTTCCGCCTCGGCGTCGGCAAGCCGGAACGCGTCCGGCGCAAACATCGCGGCGGTGCGGTCGTGGGCGTCGAGGTCGCCGTGCACGCGCCGGCCCCGTCACGCCGCAACCGGCGCCAACGCCGCCCGCAGAAAATCGAGCACGGCGGCGTCGAAAGCCTGCGGGGCTTCCACGTTGGGCAGGTGGCCGACGCCTTTGAGGCACACGTAGCGGGCGCCGGGAATCCGCAAGGCCATCCGTTCCATCATGCCGGACGGCGCCAGGCGGTCGTAGTCGGCGGCGAGGCAGAGCACGGGGATGCCGATGCGCGCCAGGTTGGCGCGCTCGTCGAAGCCGATCAGGCAGTGGACCGCGGCCCGGTAGGAGCGCTCCGAGACCGCCGCGATGGTCTCGATCGCAAGCTTTCGGCCGGCGGGATCGGGCGCGGGGCCGCTGATGGCGTCGACCATGGCCGGCGCCAGCTCGGCCATGGTGAGGCCGGCGTCGAGCGGGCCGAGCCGATCGGCGACGAATTTTTTCTGGAACTCGCCGGTCTGATCGCCGAAGGCGGGGCTGGTGCCGGACAGCACGGCGGCACGATAGGGGCGGGGCCCGCGGCGCAGCAAGGTTTGCGCCAGCATGCCGCCCATGGAGTGGCCGACCAGGATCGGCCGGTCGAGATCGCGCCGCGCGATTTCGCTTTCGACGTCGCCTGCGAGCATGGCGAAATCCATGCGGTCGACCGGTTCCCGCGCGCCGTAGCCGGGCAGGTCGAGGGCGACGGG